>NZ_DASRXP010000325.1:0-21303 GCF_035687465.1 Kribbella sp. | reverse complement strand
GAACTGCTGATCACCGCGGTCGGCCAGCTCGACATCGCGGTGGTGGTCGGCGTGACTCTGTTCGCGGCGTTCCTGGTGATTCTCGCGAACCTGGTGGTGGACGTGCTGCACGGAGTACTCGACCCGAGGGTGGGCCATGCCTGAGCCAGTACTCGAGGTGCACGATCTGCACGTGACCTTCCGGACCGAGGGTGGTCTGGTCCCGGCCGTGGCCGGGATCGACTTCTCGGTCGCCAAGGGCCAGACGCTCGCGATCGTCGGGGAATCCGGTTCCGGCAAGAGCGTCAGCTCGGCCGCGGTGATGGGCCTGCTGCCGCCGAACGCCGACCTCAAGGGCGAGGTACTGCTCGACGGCCGCGAGCTGGTCGGACTGGCGCAGGACGAGCTCCGCAAGATCCGCGGCAACGACATCGCGCTGGTCTTCCAGGACGCGCTCTCCGCGCTCAATCCGTACTACTCCGTCGGCTGGCAGGTCGCCGAGGCGTACCGGTTGCACCACCACGTCTCCAAGAAGGAGGCGCACCAACGGGCGGTCCGGATGCTCGACCTGGTCGGCATCCCGTCGGCCGAACAGCGGGCGAAGGCCTACCCGCACGAGTTCTCCGGGGGAATGCGGCAGCGGGTCGTCATCGCTATGGCTTTGGTGAACGACCCGAAGGTGCTGATCGCGGACGAGCCGACGACCGCACTCGACGTGACCGTCCAGGCACAGATCATGCGGCTGCTCGCGGACGTTCAGACCGAGTTCGGCACCGCTCTCGTCCTGATCTCGCATGACCTCGGGGTGGTAGCCGAGGTCGCCGACGACGTCCTGGTCATGTACGCCGGACGCGCGGCCGAGGTTGGCTCCGTACGGGACCTGTTCTTCCGCGCGGCACATCCCTACAGCCTCGGGTTGCTCGGCGCGATGCCGCGGGTCGACGTACCACCGAAGCGGCGGCTGGCCACGATCCCCGGTAGTCCGCCGTCACCCGGTTCGATCGAGACGGGCTGCGCGTTCCAGCCCCGCTGCGCGTACACCGAGCGCGTGGGGGAGCGCTGCATCACGGAGCGTCCCGAACTGACCCCGCGCCCCGGCGAAGGCAACCACGAGGCCGCCTGTCACCTCGGCCGCCGGCCGGAGGTCACCCTGTGAGCACGGACGAGCTACTCCGCCTGGACGGGGTGAAGAAGTACTTCGGCCTCCGCGGCTCCCCGTTCCGCCGCGCGGTGGCGGTGAAGGCGGTCGACGGCGTCGATCTCGTCGTACGGCGTGGCGAAACAGTCGGTCTCGTCGGTGAGTCAGGCTCCGGTAAATCCACTCTGGCCCGGGTCTCGACCCGGCTCCTGGATCCGACCGCGGGCAGGGTGGAGATCGGTGGCCAGGACGTCACCCGGCTCCGCGGTCGCAGGCTCCGGCCGGTCCGCCGGAAGATCCAGATGGTGTTCCAGGATCCGCAGGCCTCGCTCAACCCGAGGCAGTCGGTCGGCACGATCCTGACCACGCCGTTCCGGGCCCAGAAGATCCGCCCGACCCGCGCACAACTGGTCGAACTGCTCCACCAGGTGGGCCTGTCCGAGGAGCACCTGGAGCGCTATCCGCACGAGTTCTCGGGTGGTCAGCGGCAGCGGATCGGCATCGCGAGAGCGCTTGCTGTGAGGCCGGAGTTGCTCGTCTGCGATGAGCCGGTCTCGGCGCTGGACGTGTCGGTCCAGGCGCAGGTGCTGAATCTCCTGGCCGATCTCCGCGACGAGCTCGGCTTGTCGTACGTGCTCGTGGCCCACGATCTCGCGGTGGTCCGGCAGGTCTCCGACCGGATCGCGGTGATGTACCTCGGCACGATCGTGGAGGAGGGCCCGGCGGCCGAGGTGTACTCGTCGCCCGCCCATCCGTACACCCGGGCCCTGTTGTCCGCAGTACCGGTGCCTGAACCGGGTGCGGTGCGGGACCGGATCGTGCTGACCGGGGACGTGCCGACCCCCATCGATCCGCCCTCCGGATGCCCGTTCCGCACCCGGTGTTACAAGGCCGAGGACGTCTGCGCGACGACCCGGCCGGTGCTGGAGCCAGTAGCCGGCGGCGCCCACCGCGTCGCCTGCTACTTCCCTGAAACACCCCTTGAGAGGACATCATGAGACGCACGAACCGAGCGGTCGCGGTCGCGGCCGCCTTGGCGCTCGCGGTCACGGCCTGTAACGCCAACAACTCCAGCCCAGGCAGCGGCAGCAGTTCCGCTGCCGAGCAGGGCGGCACGTGGCACATTCTCAGCACCAGCAAAGAGATCAGTCTCGACCCGGCGAAGAGCCAGAACCTCGCAACCAGCACGATCCATCTGGTACTGCGCGGCCTGACCTCGTGGAAGACGTCGCCGGACAAGGGCGCCGAGCTCGTGCCGGACTTGGCCACGGACACCGGTCAGGTCAGCGCCGACGGCAAGACCTGGACGTACAAGCTCAAGCCTGGCCTCAAGTACTCCGACGGTTCGACGATCGTTGCCGCTGACATCAAGTACGGCGTGGAGCGGTCCTTCGCGCCGGAGTTGTCCGGCGGGCTGAGCTACCACAAGCCGCTGCTGGTCGGCGGCGACAAGTACACCGGTCCCTACAAGGGCCAGCAGCTCGCCTCTATCGAGACGCCGGACGACAACACGATCATCTTCAAGCTGAACAAGGCGTTCGGCGACTGGCCGTGGATCGTCAGCATGCCGGCATTCTCCCCGGTGCCGAAGAAGGCCGACACGGATCCGACCACCTACGGTGAGGATCCCGTTGCCAGTGGCCCCTATCAGGTGAAGAGCTATTCGCCGGGCTCGAAGCTCGAGCTGGAGCGCAACCCCAACTGGGACAAGGCGTCCGACCCGGCCCGCACCGGGCTGCCGGACTCGATCGTGACGGACATGGGCCTGCAGGCGGACGTGGTCAACCAGCGGCTGGTCGCGGACTCCGGCGACGACCAGTTCGCCGCCTCGACCGGTGCCCCGGTCACGGCCGCGCTGATCCCGACCGTGACGGGCAACCCGGCGGTCAAGGCCCGCGTCGCGACCTCGCCGTCGGGTGCGCTGCAGTTCCTGGCGATGAACAACAAGCGCCCGGGGCTGTCGAACCCCGCGGTCCGCAAGGCGATCGAGTACGCCGTCGACAAGCAAGCGGTCCAGGTCGCCCAGGGCGGACCGGAGTTCGGCGGGGAGATCGCGACCACGCTGATCACTCCCGGTATCGACGGTTACAGCAAGTTCGACCTCTACCCCGCACCGCCGGCGGGCGATCCGGACAAGGCGAAGTCGATGCTCGCGGCAGCCGGGGTGAGCAATCTGAACCTGGTGCTCGCGGCCGACAGTGACAAGCTCGGCGTGGCCCAGGCGATCCAGCAAGGCCTGAAGCGGGCCGGCATCACCGTGACGATCAAGCCCTACGAGGCCGAGGCGCTGACGGATCTCATCACCGGACCCAAGGGTGACTACGACCTGACCGTTCAGAGCTGGCTGCCGGACTACCCGAGCGCGCTCGGCAACATCCAGCCGCTGTTCGCGTCCTCGGAGATCGGCAACGGCGGGTTCAACCTGTCCCGCTACTCCAACCCGCAGGTGGACGCCGCGATCGCCGCGGCGACCGGTGAGCCCGACAAGACGAAGGCCGCTGCCCAGTGGGCCGCTCTGGACAAGCAGATCCTCGCGGACGCGCCGTTGGTTCCGCTGATCTATGCCCGGAACGCGTTCCTGCACGGCTCGAAGGTGCAGAACTTCTACCTGCCGCCGTACCCGCCGTACCCGAATGTTCTGATCGTCGGGCTGAGCAAGTAGAGCCTTAAGTACGGCCCTCGGTTTCCTGGGCCTCGAAGAGGGTCGGCTGGGTCTCGGCATCGAGTCCCCAGTCGGCCCTCATCACTGTGTAGCCGGCCTGCTCGGCGGCCGCGCACACCTTCACGTCGTCATCGACCAGTACTGCGACCGGCCGCTCCTCCGCGAGAGTCTTCAGCCGGGCGAGCTTCATCACCGCGGACGGCCGGCGATCGTTGTTCCCGCGCATCAGCAGCTTGCCGTCGGGGAACCCGTTGTCCTCGAACCACTTCACCGTGTCCCGCCGCAGCCGCTCGGGCCGCCCGGTCAGGTAGACGATCTCGTGGTCCTCGGCCAGTTTGGTGGCGACTGCCAGCCCTTCCTCGAGCACGGCGTCTTCCTTGGCGTGGGCGAAGAACGAGGCCCAGTCCTTCGGCCGCCGCTCGATGAACTGGATCCGCTTGCTCGTGTCGGACAACGTCGCGTCGATGTCCAGTACGGCGTACGGGCGCAGGTCGTTGTCAGGCACGAACCCCAGCTAACCAGGTTGCGCGGTCGATCGCGTACTCCACCTCGCCGTGTTCGGTGCCCGGCAGCGGATCGTCGTACTGGACGTGGTAGACGCGGACGAACCGCAGCCCGGACTTCACCATCACCCGGCGGGACTTCGTGTTCACCGCCATTGTGTCGGCGACCACCTTGTCCACGTCGAGGTCGGTGAAGGCCTTGGCGATCAACGCCTTGGTCCCCTCGGTCGCGTAGCCGAGGCCCCAGGCGTCGCGGTGCAGCCGGTAACCGACGTCGACCGTTCCCGGCCGTTGCGTCGGCAGCAGCCCGAACCAGCCGACGAACCGGCCGCTCGCCTGCTCGTGCGTCGCGAAGGTGCCCAGCCCGGGGTGACGCTCGTACGTCGCCAGGATCCCGGGCAGTACCTTCAACTCGATCTCCTCGCGCGGCGTCGGTTCCCCGGTCAGGAACCGCATCACCTCGACATCGGAATCGAGCTCGGTGAGCGACTCGACATCGCCCGCCGTGAACCTCCGCAGTACCAGCCGCTCGGTCTCCAGGTAGACGTCCACGCCCTGATCCTCGCGGCCCCGGCGCCCAGGCTCAAGCGGATTTGGTGTTCGGATGGCGGGCGGTGTGGGGGTTGTGGGTGTGTTGGTTGGGAGATGTCGGCGGGGGCGGCTAGCGTTCTGACCGCAATGGAAGAGTCGATCACGTTTCTGCACAGCTCCGACTGGCAGCTGGGAATGATGCGCCGGTTCCTGGGGCCGGACGGTCAGGCCCGCTGGGGCCAGGCGCGGCTGGATGCCGTCATGCGGATCGGCGACGTGGCCAAGGAGACCGGCGCGGCCTTCGTGGTGGTCACCGGGGACGTGTTCGAGCACAACCAGGTCGAGCGGCAGACGATCCTGCGTGCTTGTGAAGCGCTGAAGCGGATCGAGGTCCCGGTGGTACTGCTGCCGGGCAACCACGACGCCCTCGAACCGGGCTCGCTCTGGACCTCGGCGCAGTGGACCGGCCATGCGCCGGACCACGTGACTGTCGTGACCGACACCAAGCCGCTGGAGATCATCGCCGGCGTAGAGATCATCGGCGCGCCCTGGCGTTCGCGGCGACCGGTGTCCGATCCCGCCGCTCCCGGGTACGCCGAGCTGTCGCCGGCGCGCCCTGGTACGACGAGAATCCTGCTCGCCCACGGGCAACTGACCAGCCTCAGTGGCGGGATGTCCGACGTACCGACGATCGATCAGGTCGCCCTCGAAGCAGCAGTCGAAGACGGACGGCTGCAGTACATCGGTCTGGGCGACCGGCATTCCACCACCAAGGTCACCGAGCGGATCTGGTTCTCCGGGACGCAGGAGGTCACCTCGCCCGAGGAGAACGATCCTGGCAACGTGCTCGCGGTGACGCTCGGTGCCGGCAGCGTTGAGGTGAAGCCAGTGCGAGTCGGCGCCTGGCACATGGTCGAGCACCACGCCGAGCTGTACGACGAGGAGTCGCTGACCGCGTTGGAGGACTGGTTCGCCGAGCTTCCGGAGAAGGAGCGGACCTACGTCAGGCTTGCGGCCGACGGCTCGTTGTCGCTGCCGTTGCTGAGCCGGCTGGACGCGATGGTCGACGCCCAGGGCGAGGTGTTCGCGAGCGTCGAACGCTGGGCGAAGTTCTGGACGGTCCGGCCTGCTCCGGACGCGGCCGACCTGGATGCCTTGCAGTTGAGTGGTCCCGCGCGGGCCGCCATGGAGGAGTTGCGTCAGGCGCTGGCCGGTGGTGACGAGGGCGCCGGGGCTGCCCTCACGTTGATGCACAGACTGGCGCGGGACGCGGGATGAGGCTGCACAGCCTGACGCTGCGGAACTTCCGTGGCGTCAAGGACCGTACCGTTGACCTGCCCGCGATCGGCACCACCGTCGTGGTCGGCGACAACGAGGTCGGCAAGTCGAGCCTGGTCGAGGCGTTCTCGCTGGTCTTCGACTTTCCGGACGACTCCAAGTCGACCCGGATCCGCGACATCCAGCCGGTCGGCCAGGACGTTGCGCCCGAGGTGACCGTCGAACTGACGCTGGGCGGCCGCGAGCTGACCTATACCAAGCGCTGGCTGAAGAACCGCTCCACCGAGCTGGCGATCGTGGACCCTGAGGGTCGGCGTCAGACCTGGACCGGTCGCGAGGCGCACAACGAGGCCGAGCGGCTGTTCGCCGAGAACGTCGATCCCGTGCTCTGGCAGACGTTGATGGTCGGCCAGGGCCAGTCGCTCGTGCTGCCGACCCCGGCCGACGCCGAGCCCTTGATCACCGCCGTGACGGCAGAGTCCGGTACGCCGGTCGACGGCGCCTCGATGCCACTCGTCAGCGCGGTGGAGCACGAGTACCTGCGCTACTGGACCCGGGGTGGTCGCCCGACCGGCGAGTTCGCGAAGTCCGCCGCATCGGTGGCGACGGGGGAGCTCACCGCGGCGCAGGCGTTGAAGGCGATGGACGAGGTGGTCGCCGACATCCGTCGCGCCGAGCGTCTCGCGCTGGACCTGGACGACCTGAGCAGCCGGCTCGGTGATCACCTCAAGTCCGTCGAGGAGCTGCGCGAACGCAAGAAGGCGACCGACGAGATCCTGCTCCGGCGTGATTCCGTGAAGGCCCGGGCCGAGACCGCCCGCGCCCGGCTCGAGAACCACACCCGCACGCGGGTCGAGCGGGAACGCTTGCTGGACGAGGTCGAAAGGTTCACCAAGGCTGATGCGGAGCTCGCAGCCCGTCGCAAGGACGCAGAGACGGTCGCCCGCAAGGCGGCTGAGGTCGTGCACGCTGCCGAGGCGACGCTCGCGGAGGTCGTGGAGCTCAAGGACGAGCGGCGCACCGAGGTCCAGGATGCGGAGCGACTCGTCTCCGCTCTGATGGATCGGGCGGAGCTTGAGCGGTTGGCCGGTCAGCAGGCAGAGCTGATCGACGTCCGGGCGCGGATCGCCGCCGCAGGGACTGTGCTCGACGGGATCAAGGTTGACGATGCGACCGTCACCGCGCTGGAAGACGCGCGGGCGAGGATCGTCGAGGCCCGCGCGGCGCTGGCGGCCGGAGTACCGGAAGTCTTCGTACGGCGGACCGGGGCTGAGGCGGTCGAGTTGTCGGGGACCGGGTTGGACGCCGGCTCCGGTCGCAAGGTGCCTGCGTCTCTGGCGGAAGACGGCGAGGTGGAGCTGCTGGTCTCCGGGGAACTGCTCGTCGGCGTACCGGGGCTGGTGGAGGTCAAGGTCCGTGCGGGTGGCGAGGCGGCCACTTTGCGGGCGACCTTCGACGAGGCGGTTCGGCGCGAGAAGGATTTGCTGAAGAAGGCCGGCGTTCGGGATCTGCCGGCTGCGCGGGAGTTGCTGCGCAAGGGGGATACGGCGTCGGCGGAGTTGCAGGAGGCACGGCGTACGGAGCGATCGCTGACCGCGGGTGGCGACCCGGCGGAGCGGATTGCGGTGCTGGCGGCGCGACTCGGGATCGTTGAGGGCGAAGAGACAGCTGAGGGGCGCGAGAGCGCTCAGCCCGCGGTCGTCAGCGTGCCGGGGCAGATGTCGTTGTTCGAGCAGTTCGAGCCGGATGAGAATGCCTTCGACTTCGAGGACCTCGAGGTGCCGGCGCCTCTCGACGTCGGTGAGCTCGCGGTGGCGCAGCGGCGGCTGGAGACTGCGCGGACCGAGCTGGCCGAGGCAGAGCGGCTGCTGGCGGACGCGGAGTTCGCGGCCGCGCAGGCGCGGAAGGCGGCAGACGAGGACCGATCGGAGTCGCAGCAGGCTCGCGCTCGCGCGGAGTTGGCGGGGGAGCGGTTGGCCGCAGCGCTTGAGGCCTTGGAGGCCGCGCGGTCCCTGCTGGCCGACGAGGACGTCGAGGGTGCTGAGGTCGAGGCGACGGCCGAGGTCGAGGCGGTGCTGGAGGAGCTGACCGCGGTCCAGGAGCAGGCCGACTCTGTCAGAGCCGATGAGGTTGCGGGGGAGTTGGCCGATGCGCTGGCGGTCGCGACTCGCCTGCAGGGTGAGCGGGATGTGTTGCGGGACTCGTTGCGGACGACCGAGGGTCGGCTGGAGCAGTCGGGGCGAGATGGGCTCGCTACCCGGCGGGACACGGCCGAGCTCGAGCTCGCCGCTCTTCGTTCTGAGCATGAGAGTTTGAAGCGGCGAGCGGATGCGGCCCTGCGGGTTTACGAGACGTTGGGGCGGCACCGGGCCGAGGCGCAGACGAAGTACTCGGAGCCGTTGCAGAGCAGGATCGAAGCGCTCGGTCGCAGCGTCTACGGGCCGAGCTTCCGGGTCTGGCTGGACGACGACCTAGCGGTCGCGGAGCGCGAGCTGGACGGCGTTCGACTGCGGGTCGAGGCGTTGTCGACGGGTGCGCAGGAACAGCTCGCGATCATCACCCGGCTGGCGATCAGCCACCTGGTCAGCACAGGCGAAGGCAGCGTCCCGGTGATCTTCGACGACGCCCTCGGCTGGTCCGACAAAGGCCGCCTCCGCGATATGGGCGCCCTGCTCGGCCGCGCAGGCGACCACGGCCAGGTCATCATCCTCACCTGCATGCCCGAACGCTACGAACACGTGCCGCGAGCAACATTCCTCAAACTCGAGGCTTAGGCCATCGAGATCAGGGCGGCCGGTGGGAGAGTCGGAGTGGTCGCGCCGGGGTTGTTCTCGATGGTCAGGCCGAAGGCGATCTTGTCGGCTACGCCGCCCTGGATGAGCTTGGACTGGTCGCCGGTGGCCTGGCCCCCGGCGAGGCCGGCGGAGTGCATCGTGCGGGACTTGTCCATCAGCCAGAGTTGGTAGGTCTTGCCGTCGGGGAGCTTCGGCAGGTTGTTCAGGAGGACGATCGCCTTGTCCTGGCTTGCCGACATCACCACTGCGGCCTGGCCGCCTCCGGTGACGTTGCCGCGGACCGTCTGGGCGTCTGGTTCGGCTAGGAGGGCGGCTAGTTCCTCGTTCTGCTTCTTGGTGCGGGAGTTGTCGCGGTACTGGTCGATCGCGATGCCGCCCGCGCCGGCGACGGCGAGACCGGCTGCCGCGAGTCCGAAGAAGGATCTGCGGCTGAGGGCCTTCCTTGGCTTTTGCGGCTCGTCGTGTTTGAGGAGTGGGGGGAGTTGGCGGGTGGTGGTGATCTCGGCGAGGACGCGGGCCTTCAGGGCGGGAGGCGGGTCGGCGGCGACCGCAGTACCAAGTTTGTTGGCTGCTTCGCGGAGTTCCGCGACCTCGGCGCTGCAGGACCGGCAGTCGGCTAGGTGTGCTTCGAAGCCGAGGCGCTCGTCCTCGGGCAGTGCGTTCAGTACGTAGGGTCCGGTCAGAGCGTGCACTTCCGGTGTCGTCATGGCCCTCACCTCCCCGTTACACCCAGGCAGTCGCGCAGCCGGATCAGGCCGTCGCGCATCCGCGCCTTGATCGTCGCCAGTTTGGCGTCCAGCAGTTCCGCGACCTCGCGGTAGGAGTATCCGCCGTAGTAGGCCAGCGTCACGGATTCCCGTTGCAGCTCCGTGAGGGCTGACAGACAGTGCCGCACCTGCTGGACCTCGAGGTTCGTGGTGACCGCCTCGGAGACTTCGTCGTACTCCGTGGTCGCGGACGCGGCGGCAACCGCCTGCTCCCGGTCGGTGGTGGACTGCTCGGAGCGAACCCGGTCGATCGCCCGCCGATGCGCCATCGTAAGGATCCACGAGGCGAGCGAGCCACGGTCGGCGTCGTACCGGGTGGCGGTGCGCCAGACCTCGACCATCACCTCCTGCGTCACCTCTTCCGACTGGGCCGGATTGCGCAGCACCCGCCGGATCAGCCCGTAGACCCGCGGTGCCATCAGGTCGTACACCTGCCCGAACGCCACCGCATCACCCCGGGCGACGCGCGCCATCAGTTCGGCCGGCGTACCGGCCGCCACATCGGCCATCACCGGCCAAGGCAGTGCCGTCGACTCCTCGCTCACAGGCGCATCCTCATCTTCCGTACCACGGGTCCGAGGTGCTTCGGAGCAGATCGCGCTCCGGATGGGTCAGGTCTTCGATTCGCCTCAGGCTAGTCCCATCAGGCCCAGTTCCGGCGTACCGCGAGCCAGTCGAGGAAGGCCCAGGCGTAGAGCCGCTGGTGGCGCCGGAGCTCGGCGGTGCAACCGGGTGGGGGTGGTACGTCGAGCTTGTCGAGCATGTAGGAGGCAATCACCGCGGCGTAGCAGTCGAGATCATCCGCCGGTACGTCGGCGGTGAGCGGACTGCGCTGTAGTGCCTCGAGGGTGTCGATACCGTCGCGATGGGCGAGCGGGAGTAGTCCGACCCAGTCGATCCAGTTGGGTCCGAGGCCAAGCCAGTTCCAGTCGAGAGTCCAGCACTGGCCGGACTGGTCGATCAGCAGATTGTCTGGCCGGAGGTCGCCGTGAGTCGCGGCGTCACCTTTGAGCGCCTCGGGATAGCGATCCACGAGCTCCTGCAGCTCAGGCAACCTGCCACCGAGCCACGGCTGGAACCCGACCGGCGCCGGACGATCACCACCGAGCACCTCCCGAGCCAGATCCTTCGGAAACTCCGCTGACATCACGGCTTCGATGAACGACCCGACCCCCGGCAACTCCGGACTGGGCGAGAGAGCCTCAGCCATCACCTCACAGTTCGCCGTCACCGCGTCAAACTCCTCCGCACTCCACGGCACCCCCGGCATCCGCCCCCGCACCCGCCCAGCCACCACCGCAAACCACTGCTCCGCGTGTGCGGTGGCGATGATCTGCGGCACTCGGACGGCTGCGGGGAGGAGCGGGACTATTTCTGCTTCGCGTTGGTAAGCGCGGTAGGAGTGCGTCGACTCTTCGGCCGCTTTGACGAAGACCTCGCGGCCGTCTGTCAGCTTCACCGGCGCGGCGAACCCCCCGGTGAAACCGGACCTCACCGACGGACCGGCCTCGGCGATCTCGGTGCCGAGGGCAACGGCCAGGGAATGCTGGAGATCCTCGGGGAGCGCCCTCCAGTCAGGACGCAGCGAGGTGGCGTTGTAGTCGACGACGGGTGGTCCTTCCATGGCGCAGACCCTAGTACCGTGACGGATCGTGGATGGGTCTGTGGCGCTCGAGGTGCTTGATTTGGTGGGCATCTTTGTGTTCGGGATCACCGGGGGACTGGTCGGGGTCCGGAAGAAGCTGGATGTGTTCGGGATCCTGGTGCTTGCTCTCGTCACCGGGCTCGGTGGCGGGTTCATCCGGGATGTTCTGATCGGGGCTACGCCACCGGCGGCGCTGATCGACTGGCGGTATCTGGTCGTGCCCGTCGCGGCAGGGCTGCTCACTTTCTTCCTGTATCCGCGGATCGGGCGGGTCGAGCGGCTGGTGAACGTCTTCGACGCGGCCGGGCTCTCGCTCTTCTGTGTGACGGGTGCCCTGAAGGCCCTCCAGTACGGACTCCCACCGCTGTCCGCCGCGCTCGTCGGCACCATCGCCGGCATCGGTGGCGGCGTCATCCGCGATGTCTTGTCCGGCCGCGTGCCGGTCGTCCTCCGCTCCGAGATCTACGCGACCCCAGCCTTTCTCGGCGCCGGCATCGTCGTCGTGGCGGACGCCCTCGGCTACGCCCCACCCTGGGTCGCCGGAGCCGCCGCAGCCCTCTGCTTCACCATCCGCCTCCTAGCCATCCGCCGAGGCTGGAACGCCCCGCTACCTCGCATACCGTGAGCGGATGGAGACGAGCGACGGATCGGTTCTTCGGATCGCAGTGGCGCAGAGCACCGGTAGCCAGGATCCCAGCGAGGCCGAGATCCGGGCGAACGGCAAACACGTGCGTGAGCTGATGCGGCAGGCGCACGACCAGGGCGCGCGGCTGATTCTCTTCCCCGAGGGAGCGCTCTCCGGTTACCCGTCCAAGCACCTGATGTCCCGGACCAGCCCGGAGGCCGGACCGGCCGACTGGGACAAGGCCGACTGGCTCGTACTACGCGCCGAACTCGACGAGACCATCGCACTCGCCGGAGAGCTGGAGCTCTGGACCGTCATCGGCTCGATCCATCGATTGACCGGGTCGAACCGGCCGCACAACAGCGTGTATGTCATCTCCGCGGCAGGCGAGCTCGTCGACCGCTACGACAAGCGTCTGCTGTCCTTCACCGAGATCTCGCACCTCTACACCCCCGGAACAGCACCGGTCGTCTTCGATGTCGAGGGGTACCGCTTCGGTTGCGCGGTCTGCATCGAGGTCAATTACCCCGAACTGTTCCTGGAGTACGAACGGCTCGGCGTGGACTGCGTCCTCTTCTCGTCGTACTCCGAAGATCCGATGTTCGGCGTACTCGCCCAAGGCCACGCAGCCGGCAACAGTTACTGGCTCGCGTTCTCGGTCCCGGCTCAATACAGCCCCTCGGTGCCTGCCGGGGTGATCGCGCCGAACGGCGAGTGGGTGGCTCGCGGATCCACGGACGGCCTACCGGACGTCGTCCTGTTCGACCTGGATCCGTCCGCACCGGATGCCGAGGAGGCGGTGACCTACCGGCGCCCCTGGCGGTTGAAGGCACGCTCAGGGCTCTACAACGAGCACTTCGTCACAGACCCCCGAAGCCAGACCAAGACCCTGCCCTAGGCGCCCAACCACTGCGTGGCACCGGCAGTGGCAGGTGTTGGCGCTGGCAGGAGCGAACCACCCGCTTTGGCGAAGACAGTCGGGGCTAGTTGTGGGCGAAGCGGGTTTTGGGGCGGGCGAAGGTTACGGCGATGCTCGCGACCAGCGCGCAGGTGATGCCGATGGTGACGGGGACCCAGTAGGCGGTTGAGGCGCCCCAGATGTCTACGGCGTGGCCGGCGGCGGCGTTGCCTGGGGCGACGCCGAGCAGGATGCCGGTGACGGTCCAGGTGATCGCTTCGGTGAGGCGCTGGGGTGGGACCCACTCCTCGACGCACGCGGTGACGGCGACCATGGTCGGGGCGATGGTCAGACCCGCGAAGAAGAGGACGACGCCCACCAGGAAGATGTTGCCTACCCAGGGCAGCGGTGCCAGCGAGATGGCCAGGGCGATGGTGCCGATCAGGAGGCGGCGCTCGACCGGAGCACGCCAATGGATGGACCCGTACCAAAGCCCCGCGAGCAGGCTGCCGAACGCCCAGACGGCCAGGACGACGCCAGACATCCCCGGCTGCCCTTCGGCTGCGGTGAAGGCGACGGTGACGACCTCGGCGCTTCCGAGGGTGGCTCCCAGGCCTACTCCGATCAAGCTGAGCAGCACCAGCGAGAGCATCGGGAGTGGGGCCTGCTCGACGCCGTCGGATTTCCCCCGGCCCGGCGGATCGGATGCCTTCAGCAGGGCGAGCCAGATTCCACCGAAGAGGCCGAGAGCCCCGGCCGCGCCCAGAGCGGCGTACGGGCTGACCTGGGTCGCCAGGAACGTGACCAGGACGGGTCCGAGGATGAAGACGACCTCGTCGCCGACCGCCTCGAGTGCGAACGCGGTCTGCAGGGCGCGCCCGCGGCCGAGCAGGTAGGTCCAGCGGGCCCGGACGAACGAGCCGACCTGCGGACGGGTGCCGCCGGCAACGAACGACAGCAGGTACAGCGCCCAGTGCGGGGCGTCGATCCGGACGGCGATCAGTAGCCCGACGAGGCCGATCGTGCAGAGCACGCTGCCGACCAGGATCAGCAGCCGCTGGCCGAACCGGTCGACCAGCCGGCCCTGGATCGGCCCGGTGAGTGCGCCCGCGACGACACCGACGCCGGAGACCGCTCCGGCCAGACCGTAGGAACCGCTCTCCCGCGCGATCAGGATGACGGTGCCGAGCCCCAGCATCGAGATCGGCATACGACCGGTGATCCCGGCGGCGAAGAAGGCGCCGGCACCGGGACGGCGCATGAGGTGTGCGTAGGGCTTCAGCATGGGGGACCGTGCACACCGTATCTGCCCGGCCTGAGAACATCGTTGTATGCCCGTCGAAGTGTCGCCCGATCCAACCCCGCCAGATCCAACCCCGTACGACGCCGTCCTGCTGCTCTCCTTCGGTGGTCCCGAGCAGGCCGAGGACGTGCTGCCCTTCCTGCAGAACGTCACCCGCGGCCGAGGCATCCCGGACGCCCGGCTCAAGGAGGTCGGCGAGCACTACTACGCACTCGGCGGCCGGAGCCCGATCAACGACCAGAACCGGGCACTGCTGGCGGCACTGCGGGTCTCGTTCGACGAGCTCGGCCTGGACCTGCCGATCTACTGGGGCAACCGGAACTGGGCGCCGTACCTGACCGACACGATGCGGCAGATGGCCGACGACGGCGTACGCCGGGCTGTGGCGATCGTCACCAGCGCCTACCCCTCGTACTCCGGCTGCCGGCAGTACCGGGAGAACCTCGAGGACGCGGCGAGAAACGTGGAGAGCGCTCCCCGCTTCGACAAGCTCAGGCACTACGCGAACCATCCCGGCTTCGTCGGGTCGTTCGTCGAGGCCACCGCCGAGGCGATCGGCCGGCTGCCCGAGGGTTCCGCGATCGCCTACGTGACGCACTCCATCCCGACCGCGATGAACGAGACCAGCGGACCGGACGGCAACGGGTACCTCGATTGGCATCTCGACGTGGCCGCGGAGATCACGGCCGAGCTGGAGAAGCGCACCGGCACCACCCGGCGTACCGATCTCGTCTACTGCTCACGTTCGGGCCCGCCGCAGGTGCCCTGGCTGGAGCCGGACGTGAACGAGCACCTGGAGGAGCTGGCGAGCGCCGGTGTGCCCGGGGTCGCGATCGTGCCGATCGGGTTCGTCAGCGACCACATGGAGGTCATCTACGACCTCGACACCGAGGCGGCCGAAACCGCCGCCAAGCTCAAGCTGCCGATGGCCCGCGCGGCAACGCCGGGCACCGACCCGAGGTTCGTGACGATGCTCCGCGACCTGGTGGTGGAACGCGCCGCCGCCGAGCGCGGGGAGCAGCCCGACCGGCCCTGCGTCGGCACCCTCGGCCCCGCCTGGGACGACTGCCGCCACGATTGCTGTCCACCTCTGCGCCGACCCCCGGCCGCCACCTCACCAGCGCCTACCGCCACACCGGCATAAAGGAATCTGCATGAGCTCCGAGAACCCCCAGGACCTGCTGAAGCTGGCCGTCGAGGTGGCTACCGAGGCCGCCCAGCTGATCGTCGAGCGGCGCCGCGGCACGATCACGGTCGCCGACACCAAGAGCACGGCGACCGATATCGTCACCGCGGTCGACCGGGAGTCCGAGGAACTGATCCGGGCCCGGGTCCTGCAGGCGCGGCCGGACGACTCCTTCCTCGGCGAGGAGGGCGACGACGTGACCGGTTCGAGTGGCGTCCGCTGGGTGGTGGACCCGATCGACGGCACCGTGAACTACCTGTACGACATCCCGACGTACGCGGTCTCCATCGCGATCGAGGACGGCGGGCAGACCGTGGCCGGCGTGGTCGTGGACGCGCCGAAGGGCGAGGTGTTCAGCGCGACGCTCGGCGGCGGCGCGTTCCTGGACGGCAAGCCGATCCGGGTCTCGGACTGCGACGAGCTGGCCAAGGCCCTGGTCGGCACGGGCTTCGGGTACGACGCCACGCGGCGCGCGGTCCAGGCCGAGGTGGTCCAGCACCTGATCGCCAAGGTCCGCGACATCCGGCGGATCGGGGTCGGTGCGATCGACCTCTGCTATGTCGCCTGCGGCCGGCTGGACGCGGTCTACGAGCGGGGCCTGAACCCGTGGGACTACGGTGCCGGCGCGCTGATCGCGTCCGAGGCCGGAGCCACGGTCGGCGGACTCCACGGCGCGCCCGTTTCGCCCGAGATGTCGCTGGCCGCGACCCCGGCCGTCTTCGGCCCGCTGCACGACGCTCTCGCGGCCGCGAACCCGCTCAGATCGTAAAACTGCTCATTACTGCGTAAAACATGCACTAATGAGCAAACGACTGTTCGGTCCTGTCTCAATCCGCGACACGCGGGTCGTCAGATGGACCCCGGCGCGCGCGAAGGCCTCTCGATAGGGCACAATCCCCTCCTCGGGGGCGGTATGTATGCCGCTGCCAGCCTGTCTGTCAAGGGTTTCGGGGGACCAGGGATTCCAGCATGGAATTTCTCGGCCGCTTTACCCGTTCAAGGGCTCAGCAGGCAAGACCACGGGTACAAAGAGGGCAGGGAACACCATGGCGACTGACTACGACGCCCCGCGCAAGACGGACGAGGACTCCAGCGAGGAGTCGATCGAAGAACTGAAGACTCGCCGTCACGACAAGAACTCCGGCAAGGTCGACGAGGACGAGGCCGAGGCCGCTGAGAGCTTCGAGCTGCCCGGCGCCGACCTGAGCCACGAAGAGCTCGCGGTGCGGGTTCTCCCGCGCCAGGCCGACGAGTTCACCTGTTCGAGCTGCTTCCTGGTTCATCACCGCAGCCAGCTCGCGAACAGCAAGAACGGCCAGCTGATCTGCCGCGACTGCGCTGCCTGAACAACAGCTCTCTCGCCCTGCTCGGCTGATTCCGTACCACGGGACTGCCCCCTTCGTGGGGGCGGTCCCGTTTTTGTTAGGTCGTCAGCTTGTCGGTCTTGTCCTCGTACCCCGGCGGCAGGTTCCCGGTGGACTTCAGCCAGTACTTCGCCGCCCGCTGCTCCGCGAACCGCTTGGCCGCGGCAGCCGAGGCCCCACTGGCCACGGCCCACGTCACGACCTCGACATAGCCGGCCTTGTTCCCCTTCGGCGGCTCCCCGCCGGACCCGAGCTTCCAGGCCGTGGTGACCGCCTTGTTGGCGACCAGCCCGACCACGATCGTGAACGCGGCGAGCACGAGCTTCCAGCCGATCTTGGCTCCGACCACAACTGCCTCCTCCTACAGATCCCCGACTATCAGGATCTTGCCACGCTGTTCTCCGTCAAGGCCGCTGCCAGCCGTTCCGGGTTGCGCGTGGCGATCAGCCAGTACGGCGCCGGGTCGTGGGCGTCGGTGATCTCCACCCGGACCGCCCCGGGCAGGTAGCTCCGCAGTACTAGATAGGCAGCGGGGTCGCAGTCGCGGCCGAAGGCGTGCCGTGCGTCCTCGCCGGTCAGTGGCTCCACCTTGCCCAGATAGGCCCGGTCGATGGTGGCTCTGCCGGCCTGCAGCTTCTGCGGATCCACCTGCACCACAGCACCGCCGTACCGGAGGAACAGGGTGATCAGGAGCGCCGCGGAGACCCCTCCGACGGCCAGGCCTGCTACCTCGCCGGCGGGCACTGCGGTGATCAACCAGAGCGTGAGGACTGCCAGGGCGGCGATGAGCCACCAGCGCACTGGAACGCTCAACCGCTCGCGGTAGTTCGACACAGGACCAGCCTGGCACGTGGCCTGTCGGAGGGCGTAGGTAGGGTCGCCTCTCGTGATCGAGCCACCGACCCGAACGGCGACGCCGCAAGGCGAGCTGGAACCGGCAGTGCGGCACCCCGACGCTCCGGAGCCTGGCACGGTGTTGCCGTCGCACTATGAGAACTGTGTGGCCTGCGGGCCTTCCCATCCGACCGGTCTGCGGTTGGTGTCGACGGCCGGACCCGGAGTGAGCGTCACCGGCGAGTTCACCGTGACCAAGGATCATCAGGGTGCACCCGGGCTGGCGCATGGCGGCGTACTGGCGTTGGCACTGGACGAGACGCTGGGCTCGCTGAGTTGGCTGCTGCGGCGCCCGATGGTGACTGGACGGCTGGAGACTGACTACATCCGCCCTGTTCCGGTCGGCGCCACGTTGTCGCTGCAAGCGACTTGCCTGGGCTTCGAGGGCCGCCGGATGTACGCCAAGGCTGTCGGGCGGCTGGACGGTCCGGAGGGCAACGTGGCGTTGCGGGCGAGTGCTGTGTTCGTTGTCGTCCCGCGAGAGCACTTCACTGAGCACGGCACGGATATGGCGGCCGACAAGGTCCACGACTACGAGGTGAACCCATGACCGAGGTACTGATCCAACGGCTCGACCCGGAGCTGCCGGTCCCGGCGTACGCGCATCCCGGCGACGCCGGCGCGGACCTGGTGGCGACCAGCGACGTCACGCTGAAGCCGGGGGAGCGGGCGATGGTCGGGACCGGGATCGCGATCGCCCTGCAGGACGGGTACGCCGCGTTCGTGCACCCGCGGTCGGGCCTGGCCGCGAAGCACGGGGTGTCGATCGTGAACGCGCCGGGCACTGTGGACGCTGGGTACCGGGGCGAGATCAAGGTGTGTCTGATCAATCTGGATACGTCGGCCGAGGTCACCCTGCGCCGCGGCGACCGGATCGCGCAGTTGGTGATCCAGCGGGTGGAGAAGGCCCGGTTCGTCGAGGTCGAGAAGCTGCCGGGTTCGGCCCGGGGTGACGGTGGGTACGGATCGACCGGCGGTTTCGGTGATGTGACACGCTGACCAAGTGCGTTCCGATGACCTACGGGATGCGCGAGACTACGGTGCTTTGACTCACGATCGAGGAAGTAGGCAAGAGCAGTGATCTTCCGCCGCAAGGCCAAGAACGAGGACACCGAGACGACCGATCTGGCCGGCAGCGACGAGAGCGTTGCCGACGCGAGTGGTTCCGACGAGTCGGCCGCGGACGAGCCGGCCGCCGGTACCGCGGAGGTCCGGACGGACGGCCCCCTCGACTCGAGCGAGGTGGATCCGGAGCTGCTCGAGGCGGAGGACCGGATCGACCTCGGCGCCTTGGTGATCACCGGTCTGCCCGGCATGGAGCTGCGGCTGCAGGTGGACGAGCAGAGCGGAGACGTGCAGGCGATCCTGCTGGTGCTGGAGGATTCCGCGCTGGAGCTCCGCGCGTTCGCCGCGCCGAGGACGGCCGGCATCTGGCCCGAGGTCCGGCGTGAGATCGCCGCCGAGGCGACCCGGATGGGCGGAACCGCCTCCGAGACCGAGGGCCCGTTCGGTACCGAACTGGTGCTGGTGGTCCCGGTCGAGGACCCCGAAGGCCAGATCTTCAGCCAGACCTCCAGGGTGATCGGCGTGGACGGCCCGCGCTGGCTGCTGCGGGCCACGGTGCTCGGCCGGGCCGCGGTCGAGCCCGATGCGGCGCCGCCGATGGAGCAGGCGTTGCGCGACGTCATCGTCGTACGGGGCTCGGAGCCGATGGCGCCGCGGGAGTCGCTGGCGCTGCACCTGCCGGCCGGGGCACAAGCGGCCACTGAGGAAGAGGCCTGAGCGCGATGCGCGGACTACACTGCCCTCATGGGTAGCGACAAGACCGGGGGGCTTTTCAAGCGTGCCTTCCGCGGACTGGCCGGCGACCGGGACCAACAGGACGCCGAAGTGCTGCAGGACTACGCGCACGACTGTGGCGCGCGGTCGATCACCGGTTGTCATGACCGGGAGATGGTGACGCTGTTCGGAACCCTGCGGACGATCACGTTCAGCCCGCGCGGCGGCGTACCGGCGCTGGAGGGTGAGCTGTACGACGGCACCGGCACGGTCAAGCTGATCTGGCTCGGCCGGCGCAAGATCGCCGGGATCCACCCGGGATCCGAGTTGATCGCCTCCGGGCGGATCGGGGTCGTGGACGGTGACCGGGTGATGTTCAACCCGAAGTACGAGCTCCGTCCGACGGCCGCGCATGGCTGACCCGGCGCAGGGCAGCCGCCGCGACCAGCGGCTCGACGAGAACGTCGACGAGCACCTGGACGAGAAGCTGGTCGAGATCCTGCGGCCCGAGTTCGAGGCCGCGGAGTCGGCGCTGTCCGACGACAAGGCTGCTACCGAAGAGCCGGCGGTCGAGAAGCGGCCGGCCACCACTGACAAGGACTTCTTCCACGCGCTCGGCGGCTGGGGCGCGCTGCTCGACATCGGCCTGCCGTGGATCGCGTTCCTGATCGTCTACGCCGCGACGGACCACAACCTCAGGACCGCGCTGATCGTGGCGATCGCCTGTGGCGCCGCGGTGGCGCTGCTCCGGCTGGTCCGCCGGCAACCGCTCCGCAATGTGCTCGGCGGGTTCGTCGGCGTACTGATCTCCGCGTGGGTCGCGAACCGCAGCGGTCGCGCTGAGGACGTCTACCTACCAGGTCTGCTGACGAATCTCGGGTACGGCCTTCTGTACCTGCTGACCGTTCTCTTCCGCTGGCCGTTGTTCGGCCTGATCTACGGCGTCATCACCCAGACCGGTACGGCGTGGCGCCGCGATCCCGCGATGCTCCGCGGCTTCAACCGCGCGACGCTCGTCTTCGTCGGGCTGTTCGCGATCCGCCTGGTCGTCCAGGTGCCGCTCTACCTGACCGGCAGCCTGAACGCCCTCGGCATCGCGAAGATCGGCCTCGGGCTCCCGTTCTACGCCCTCGCCCTCTGGCTGGCCTACGCAGTACTGCGTGGCTCCCTCCCCGCCGACAAGTGGGACGAAGCCAGAGACCACGTAACCCACCTACTCGGCGGCGGCAAAAAGAAGAAGTAGGCACACCCCGGCCGCCTCGGTCGACGTGGTTCGTGGTTGATCGTGGTCGTCGGCGCCGCATTGTGGGGCCGATACCGGTCTACTGGGCGCTATCGGTCGAACAGCCCGCTATCGGCGGTAGGCGCGTCCGGGTGGATGCCGGGTCGTTGGACAGATGCCGGTCTGTAGGGCGGTATCGGTCGAGCAGGCGGGCATCGGCTGGGGCGGTTCACCGGCTGGTCCGCTTGGTGGTGCGCGCGTTCCGCTAGGTGGTTCGCGAGGTCTCGCTCGCCGGAAAGCGCCGCTGACCGGGCCGTTTTTGGGGGGTTATCCCCCGATAGGGTGGGTGGCCCCACGGTGTTTTCGGGTGATCAGCCACAGTTTGAGGGGATAACCCCCCTCCTGATTCGGCACGAAGGGCCACCAGCCGGGGGCATGGGTACACCAATCGCCGAGGTCACGGAATCACCAGCCGTCACTCCCGACGAACCATCCGCGCGGCTGACCCGACGAACCACCCGGGCGACACCCCTCGACGGAATCCCTGTCATTTGTGGCCGTTCTTCTCAGCGGCTCCGGGCGTAGCTGCGTCCTTCCCTGGTCGTGGTGAGGTGTGTCAAGGGTCGAACTTGTTCGAGCCCGAAGGGCCGCGAAGCGCCCTTGACTCACCTCGCCGCGACTAGCACCATCACGCAGCCCGGCGACGCGAACCACCCACACCTATGTACCCCGCG
>NZ_DASRXP010000324.1:0-28511 GCF_035687465.1 Kribbella sp. | reverse complement strand
CGGCGATCTCCACCACCGGCTGCGCGGCGTTCCGGTGCACGCGGGTGGTGCGGCCGGCGGCCAGCGTCGACACCGAGACCGGTACCAACTGGTCGCCAAGGAGGGCCACCAGCCAGCGGATCGGCCGGGTGAACGACAGCTTGGAGTCGTTCCAGCGCATGTTCTTGTCGGACCGCAGCCCGGAGACAATCTCGGCGAGCACGCCGCTGAGCACCTCAGCCGCACCGCGACCCGGGTCGGGCTTGGTCACCGCGACGTACTGGACGCCGTCCACCTCGAGGTCGTGCAACTGCTCGACGTCGACGCCCTGGCCGCGCGCGAACCCGGCGGCCGCCTTGGTGATGTTGCCCTCGGCATCGAATGCCGCGGCCTTCTTCGGGCCGCGGGCGACGCGCTCGGCGTCGGGCTCGACCGCCTGCACCTCGGTCACGAACGCGACCACGCGGCGCGGGGTGGCATAGGTGCTGACAGTGCCGTGGCCGAGGCGGGTGGCGGCCAGCTTCTCGGTGAGCGCCTTGCGCACCGCCTCCGCGGTCTTGGTCACCTCGGACGGCGGCAGTTCCTCGGTGCCGATCTCGAACAGCAGCTGACGGGTGCCGCTGACCTTGGGGAACTCGGTAGGTAGCGGAGCCGCGTCGGGGAGCTCGGCGATCCCCAGTGGGTGCTCGAGTTCGGTCCGCCGCTCGGCCCACAGTTGCGCGACCTCACGGGCCAGGGTGCGCATCCTGCCGAAGGCCTTCGCGCGTTCCGTAGTACTGACCGCGCCTCGGGAGTCGAGCACGTTGAAGGTGTGGGAGCAGCGCAGTACGTAGACATGCGCGGGGACCGGCAGCCGGGCGTCGAGCATCCGGCGGGCCTCGGCCGCGTACTCCTCGAACAGCCGCTTCTGACTGTCCACGTCCGCGTCGTCGAGGTAGTAGCGGCTCATCTCGTACTCCGCCTGGCCGAACACCTCGCCGTACGAGATCCCCGGTGCGTAGGCGATCTCCTTGAAGTCCGCGACGCCCTGCAGCGCCATCATGATCCGCTCGATGCCGTAGGTGATCTCCACCGACACCGGGTCCAGCGTCATCCCGCCGGCCTGCTGGAAATAGGTGAACTGGGTGATCTCCAGACCGTCCAGCCAGACCTCCCAGCCGAGACCCCAGGACCCGGTCGCCGGGTTCGCCCAGTTGTCCTCGACGAACCGGATGTCGTGCGCGTGGATGTCGATGCCGAGCACTTCGAGGCTGGCCAGGAAGAGCTCCTGCGGGTTGCCCGGGTCCGGCTTCAGCACCACCTGGAACTGGGTGTGCGTCTGCAGCCGGTTCGGGTTCTCGCCGTACCGGCTGTCGTCCGGCCGGACACTCGGCTCGACGTACGAGACCCGCCACGGCTCGGGACCGAGCACCCGCAGGATGGTCGCCGGGTTCAGCGTGCCGGCCCCCACCTCGGTGTTGAACGGCTGCACGATCATGCAGCCGCGGTCGGTCCAGTACTTCGTCAGCGCGAGCAGCGCGTCCTGCATCGTGAGCACGACAACAACCTCAGGTTCGGTCGAGATTCCGGGATCAGGGGATCGGGACTGCAAAGTCTATTCGCCCCGGACCGGCCTCCGGACCGCCAGGCCCCGGCGACGGGCAACGGGTCAGCTGATCTCGTGCAGGTGGGCTTCCACCCAGGTGCGGAGACTGGACAACGGGACGGAGACGCTGCGCCCGAGGTCGGTGAGGGAGTACTCGACGTGGAGTGGGACCGCCGGATAGATCTCGCGGTGCAGGAAGCCGCAGTCCTCCAGGCGGCGGACGGTGCCGGTGAGGACCTTGGGGCTGATGCCCTGGAGACGGCGCTGGAGTTCGCCGAAGCGGAGTGGGCCGTCTTCGAGCGCGCCGATGGCGAGAGCGGCCCACTTGTTCGCGAGCAGGTCGAGGACGTCGCGACACGGGCACTGGGCGGCGTACACGTCGTGCTTGTCGTGCTGGCCGGTCAGGCAGGTGGCTGTCATCGGAATGCTCCTCGCGCGGTAGTACTTCCCGATGGATAGTAGCAGTCCTTGCGGGAAAGTAGGGCCCTGGAGATAGCGTCCGGAGCCCCAGCAGCCCCCAATTAGGAGGACATAAATGAAGGCGATCAGCCAGCACGAGTTCGGCGGCCCCGAGGTGCTGAAAGTGGTCGAACTGGAGCGACCACAGCCGCTGCCGACCGAAGTACTGGTCCGGGTGCACGCGGCCGGGGTGAACCCCGTCGACTACAAGACCCGCGAGGGGCACGGGATGGCCGGCGTGCTCGGCGAGCCGCCGTTCGTGCTCGGCTGGGACGTGTCCGGTGTCGTCGAGGAGATCGGGTTCGGCGTCCACACCCTGGCGGTCGGCGACGAGGTGTACGGGATGCCTTGGTTCCCGCGCGCGGCATCGGCGTACGCCGAGTATGTGACCGCGCCCGCCCGGCAGTTCGCGAAGAAGCCGGCAAACCTCAGCCATGTCGAGGCGGCCGCGATCCCGCTGGCAGGGTTGACCGCCTGGGAGATCCTGACCGCCGCGGCCGGGCTGCAGGACGGGCAGCGGGTGCTGATCCACGCGGCTGCCGGTGGGGTCGGGCATCTGGCGGTGCAGTTCGCCAAGCACCTGGGCGCGCACGTCGTCGGGACGGCGAGCAAGGCGAAGCACGACTGGCTGCTCGACCTCGGCGCTGACGAGGTGATCGACTACCACTCGACGGCCGTCGAGGACGCGACTGGCGACCTCGATCTCGTGGTCGACCTGATCGGGAGTGAGACCACCCTGGCGCAGTCGTTGAAGGTGCTCAAGCCGGGCGGCCTGCTGGTCGCAGTACCGTCCGGGACCTCGCCCGAACTGCTCACGCAAGCCGAGGCGGCCGGCGTACGGGTCAAGCCGTTCCTGGTGGAACCGGACGGGCATGCGCTCGGCGAGATCGCGGCTCTGGTCGAGGCCGGCCAGGTGCGGATCGAGGTCGAGCAGGTCTTCGGACTGGCGGACGCCGCCGAGGCGCACCGGAAGCTGGCCGACGGCCGGACCCAGGGCAAGCTCGTGCTCGAAATCTGACGCTTTTTCCGGCGCCGATGTCCATCGGCCGTCTTCTCGATCGTCGGGTCTCCAACTACACACCCAAGGAGACCCGATGATCACCAGCTCGACCCTCGAGATTCCCGGCGCCACCCTGTACTACGAAGTCCGTGGCGCCGGGCCACTCGTCGTACTGGTCGGTGCACCGATGGACGCCAGGTCGTTCGCACCGCTGGCCGACCTTCTCGCCACCGACCACACCGTGCTCACCACCGACCCGCGCGGGATCAACCGCAGCCCGCTCGACAACCCCGCCGAGGGCTCGACCCCGGAGCAGCGGGCCGACGACCTCGCCCGCCTGCTGGTCCAGCTCGGCGCCGGACCGGCGACCGTCCTCGGTTCCAGCGGCGGCGCGGTCAGCGTGCTCGCCCTGGCCCAGAACCATGCCGAACTCGTCAGCACGGTGATCGCGCACGAGCCACCGCTCGACGAGTTGCTCGACGACCGCGACCAGCTCCGGGCGCGGTCCGATGACCTGATGGCGACCTATCTGGGCGGGGACGTGCTCGGCGCCTGGAAGAAGTTCTTCGAGGCAGCCAACATCTTCCTGCCCGCCGAGGCACTGGAGGGCATGTTCGGCGGCGAGCGGGATCCGCAGACGGTGGCGGACGAGCGGTTCTGGTTCGAGCACGAGATGCGGGCGAGCATCCGCTGGCAGCCCGACCTCGCCGCTCTGCGAGACAGCGGGGTCCGTATCGTGGTCGGGATCGGCGAGGACTCCACCGACCAGCACTGCGACCGTACTGCGAGCGCGCTCGCCGCGGAGCTGGGCGTGAAACCCGCGCTGTTCCCGGGCGACCACACCGGCTTTGCCGATCAGCCAGACGTTTTCGCAGCCCGGCTGCGCGAAGTACTGGGTGCGACCTGGCCCAAGCACCTCAACCCCTGAGCAATCGACAACCGCAGCCGCTGACGCAACGAGCTTGCGCGTTGCGTCAGCTCCGCGCGCGGCCCTACCATCTCATCGCGCCGCACGCCTTCACTGGGTTGGGACGGCGACGGTGAGTTGACTCGACCGGCCGCTCACCCACCGCGCGTCCGGGCCGCGGGCTCGAAGCGCTGCCTCGATCTCTCTGGCGCTACCCCTCGACGGAACCGATGACGGCGTTGGCTCTCCGGTCGGCGATGTTGGTTCTCCGGTCGGCGAACTGGTGGTCGGTTCGGTAGTCGCATCGGGTGGCTCGTAGGACTCGGAGGGGATCCGGACCGCGAAGACCTTCAACTGCTGGCCGGTCTGTGCAGTTGCCACGATCTGCGCTACCCAGTCCCCGCCGAGAGTCGGTGACACCTCGTGCGAGACCCACCACGAAGTTTTTGCCGGCGGCTGCGCGACGGCGTACAGGCGGTCGTCAGGCCCGAAGTTCAGCACGGTGCCGATGACCCCGATCTCGACGCTGCCATCGGAACGAGCCTCGAAGGTGGTCGTACTGATCAGTATCTGAGGCGTGCCGCCGCTCTTCAGAATGCTTGGACTCGTACCGCCGGCCGGACCCTGGTCATCACCACCCAAGACACCGATGAGACCGAGGACGGCGACGACTATCGCGACGACACCGCCGATGACCGCGATGATCACCTGCTCTGATTTCCAGCGGCTGGTGGGCCCCCGCTTCATGGTCATGCTTCATCTTGCGCCGGGGGTCCGCCGTTGTCTCTGCCGGCCAGCACTGCGACCGTACTTCGAGCGCACTCGCCGCGGAGCTGGGTGTGAGTTGAGCCACCACGCCTCTCGACCGCGGTCGTGCTGGATGAGAGAACGGCAGCCCGAGCGACCGCAGTACTGGAGTTAGCGGGGTTGACACTGCGGGGCCTGGGCACCGGTTGAGCGCAGTACGGGGGTGAGCCGTGAGGCCGCCTACGGAGCTGTGGAGGGACGGGGCAGACTAGGAGTCGGTGGTGATGTCTCGACGTCATCGCCGGCACTGCTCGACCTGGAGGCGACGGATGCCCGAATGTCCGCTTGACCTCAACACTGGTTGAAGTTTCAAGGTAGAGACTGCAGGGCGTGGGTTGGCCGGG
Organism: Kribbella sp.; assembly: GCF_035687465.1. Classification (NCBI taxonomy): domain Bacteria; kingdom Bacillati; phylum Actinomycetota; class Actinomycetes; order Propionibacteriales; family Kribbellaceae; genus Kribbella; species Kribbella sp. The sequence continues at coordinate 23,430 of NZ_DASRXP010000324.1, read as the reverse complement.
TGCCCGGACGGGCACCGGACCACCGCACACCCTGGACTCGCAGCTGACCGGCCCACCGGGGCCCTGACGAAGGAGCAGAGTTGACTACGTACACGCTTCCCGATCTCCCCTACGACTACAGCGCGCTGGAGCCGTCCATCGCCGGCGAGATCATGGAGCTTCACCACGACAAGCATCACGCGACCTACGTGAAGGCTCTGAACGACACCCTGGACAAGCTGGCCGAGGCCCGCGAGAAGAGCGACTTCGGCTCGATCGTCGGGCTGGAGAAGACGATGGCCTTCAACCTCGGCGGCCACGTCAACCACTCGATCTTCTGGAAGAACCTGTCCCCGGACGGTGGCGACAAGCCGGACGGCGAGCTGGCCGCCGCGCTGGACGAGGCCTTCGGCTCGTTCGACGCGTTCCAGGCGCATTTCACCGCGGCCGCGACCACGATCCAGGGCTCCGGCTGGGCGATCCTCGGCTGGGACGCGCTGCAGGGTCAGCTGCTGATCCACCAGCTGTACGACCAGCAGGGCAACCTGCCGGCCGGCCAGATCCCGATCGTGATGCTGGACATGTGGGAGCACGCCTTCTACCTGCAGTACAAGAACGTGAAGCCGGACTACGTCAAGGCCTGGTGGAACGTGGTCAACTGGGCCGACGCCCAGGCCCGCTTCGACGCGGCGCGCGCCAACGCCGGCGGCCTCATCACCCTCTGACCGACCCCTCTGAACGACCTCTTGCGTCCGAAGAACTGGCGGGACGTCCCTCCACTTCTTCGGACGCAACGAAGGTCGCGAGCGGTCAGCGTTGGCCGCGGCCGGAGGCTAGGCGGGCGACGGCCTTGGTGACGCGGGTCGCGCGGGTTTCTGGTTTCTTCGCTTCCTCGATGCCGAGGACGAACCAGCCGCGTTGGCTGGCGGAGAGGCCGTGGAAGAACGCCCGCGCCTTCGGTTCCGCGTCGAGCGCCGCCGCGAAGTCCGCCGGTACGACGACCTCCCGCGGCTCGGTGTCGAGCACGATCTCGACGTCGATCTCTTCCCCACCCGCGACCCCGGCCGCCGCGCGGTGCTGCTTGCTCAGCGCGACCATGTACTGCCCGCCCATCACCGCCACGGTGTTCCGGTAGCTGTACCCGCCGATCGTCACCACCACCGGCGGCTTCTTCCCCTTGCCCAGGGCATCGATCACCTCGGCCGGAATCACGATCCCCGTCACCGCGGTCCCCTGCAGGACCGTCCGGAACTTCATGCGAAGAACTCCTTCAGTGCGGGAGCCAGTACTGCGGGGTCGACGTTGTGCTGCTGATCCGGCAGGATCTGCTGACTGCCGTCGGTCAACTGGTCCGCCACCGTCTTGTTCCCGGCGCACATCCACACTTCAGCGGCGCCGCCGGTCAGGACGCGGGTCGGCACGGTGATCCTGGCGATCGCCTCGGTCGGCACCGAGTAGTCACCCATCACGGTCGCGTCGTATGCGAGGGTGTGGGCGATCGCCTCCTGCGCGGGCCACCAGGGTGACTCCTTCGCCATCGCGACGAACTCGGCCGGCAGCCCGACCACCTCGGCCATGAAGTACTCCGCGGCCTTGTCGCGGCGGCCCTCCGCCACGAACGCCCGGTAGATCGACGCGGTGTCGGCCGGCGGACGCTCCCGCGTGCCCTCGATGATGTACGGCGGTTCCCACAGCGCGAGGCGGTTCACCGGACGGCCCGCCGCAGTCGCCAGCAGGGCCAGCGCGGCTCCGGACGAGGTGCCGTACAGGTGGGCCGAACCGCCCGCAGCGGCGATGATCGCGTCCAGGTCCTCGAACTCCCGCTCGATCGCATAGACCTCGCCGTCACCGCTGTCGCCGCGGCCGCGCCGGTCGTAGTTGTAGACGGTGAAGTCCTCCGCGAGCAGCGAGGCCAGCGGGGCGTTCGACATCCGGTCCACCGATCCGCCACAGACGAGCACGAGTGCGGGCCCGGCACCGAGCCGGTCGTACGCGATCGCGGTGCCGTCAGCCGAAGTGACCTTCTCCATGATGTCCTCCTAGTCAGTGGCCGATGCCGTTTCAGCTGGCCTCACCACTGCGTCGAACATCGTGCGGCCGAATCGACACGCAGTACGAAAAACTTCTAGCAGGCCGCCGCGCGGTCGAGGAGGAGGGCGCGTTCGCGCTCGTTCCGGGTCAGCCCGGCCGCTCGTTCGAACTCCTCGCGGGCCTCGTCGAGCCGGCCGAGCTTGAACAACAGGTCACCGCGCACGCTCGGCAACAGGTGGTAGTCCTTCAGCGACGGCTCGTCGAGCAACGCATCCACCGCGACCAGTCCGCGCTCCGGCCCGAACGCCATCGAGATCGCCACGGCTTGGTTCAGCTCCACCACCGGCGACGGAACGACCTGCGCCAGTACTGCGTACAGTCCGGCGATGCGAGCCCAATCGGTGTCATCGGCCTCAGCAGCCCGGGCATGGCAGGCTGCGATGGCGGCTTGGAGGAGGTACGGACCGGGTGCGCCTTCGAGAGCCCAGGCTCGGTCGATGCTCTCCAGGCCGCGGCGGATCAGCAGGCGGTCCCAGCGGCGGCGATCCTGGTCGAGGAGCAGAACCGGTTCGCCTCCCGGGCCGACGCGGGCGTTGGCGCGTGAGGCCTGGAGTTCCATCAGGGCGAGCAGGCCGTGGACCTCGGGTTCGGACGGCATCAGTTCGGCCAGCAGCCGGCCGAGGCGGATGGCCTCGTTACAGAGGGACGGCCGCATCCAGTCGTCACCGGCGGTCGCGGAGTAGCCCTCGTTGTAGATCAGGTAGATGACCTCGAGCACCGAGGACAAGCGGTCGATCAGGTCGTCGCCGGTGGGGACCTCGAACTGGACCTCGGCCTTCGCGAGGTTGCGCTTGGCCCGAACGATGCGCTGGCCGATCGTTGCTTCCGGCGCCAGGAAGGCGCGGGCGATCTCGTCGGTCTTGAGGCCGCCGAGCAGCCGCAGCGTGAGTGTCACCCGCGCGTCGGTGGTCAGCACCGGGTGACAGGCGGTGAAGACGAGCCGGAGCAGGTCGTCCTCGATCGTCTCCCCGAGGATCTCCTCGACATCGTCCTCGACACTGTCGCCGTCGATCTCGAGCTGGTGCCCCATCTCGGCGAGCTTGCGCTGGTAGGTCTCCTTGCGCCGGATCAGGTCGATCGCGCGCCGCTTGGCGATCGCCATCAGCCAGGCGCCCGGATTGTTCGGTACGCCGGACTCCGGCCACTGCTCGAGCGCGGCCACCAAGGCGTCCTGCGCCAGCTCCTCGGCCAGCCCGACATCCCGCACGATCCGCGCGACCCCGGCAATGATCCTGGCCGACTCGATCCGCCAAACCGCGTCAATCGCCCCGTGCGCGTCCGTAACCGTCACCCCACAGATAGAACAACACCCCCACCCCAACAGCAAGCGCCCCTCGCCCGCCTGTGGGTAGGTGAGCGAGGGGTAACAGCGTGGGGTCAGTTGACGTAGAGGTCTGAATTCGGGTCGAAGTCCGCTTCTTCGACGACCTTGCGGACCTCGACCTCGCTCCCGAGCGCCTCCGCCAGCCGCGCGGCCCACTCGATCGCCTCGTCCTTGTTCCGGACCTCGAGCACGATGATCCCGCCGATCAGCTCCTTGGTCTCCGCAAACGGCCCGTCCGTCACGGTCCGCTTCCCGCCGGAAACCTTCACCCGAGCACCCAGCGAACTCCGGTGCACGCCCTCCCCGATCAGCAGTACCCCGGCCTTGGTCAGGTCCTCCATCAACTTCCCGACCCCGTCCACCACCTCCTGGCTGGGAAACTTCCCCGCCTCGGAGTCCTGGTCCGCCTTGTTGATGATCATGTACCGCATCTGAACTCCCTCGTCGTCGTCTCCGAACACTTACTCTCACGTCGACCACCCCACCACCAGATCGACACACCCCACGCGACAATTTCACCGCACCCCGAACCCGCCGGCGCAGGGGCCAGCGGGGGAGGCTGGCGAAACGGTCCGCCGGATCGCCAAATGCGGCGGTCGGCGTACCGAGCGACAGGACATAGTCGCCACCAGCGCAGTGCTCACCACCTCGCCCCGCCTCACTGACTCCTTCAATACCCCGATCCAGCGACTACGTCCTGTCGTTCCGTACGCGAATCAGCCCCGGACCCCAGCGCCGAACCACCCAAGTCTCTTCGGCCGCCTCGTCCGCGGCGTCACAGGCGCCGTCAGCGCCGACCGGGGCCCTCCACCGAAGTGGCCGCTTGACCTCAAGTCAACTTGAGTTCAGAGACTCTGTTCATGACTTCGACAGCAACCGGCAGAACGGCACTCCCGGCCGAGGACGAGCAGGCGATTCGCGACCTGGTGGCGCGGGCCGACCAGGCGCAGAGCGACGCGGCCGTGCTACCCGGCCTGCACACCGACCAAGCAGTGATCGTCAACATCGCCGGCCGCCGCCTGCTCGGGCAGGAGGCCTTCATCGCGGCGATGACGGCAGCGCTGGACAGCCCGCTCAAGGACATCCACACCAGTGTCGAGATCATCGACATCCGCGGACTGACGGAGGACGCCGCCCTGATCATCTGCGTGAAAACGGTCCACGACAACCGGCCGGAGGCCGACACCACCTCCCTGCCCGCCACTGGCGCTCTTACCTACGTCGCCGTCAGGACTTCCGACGGTTGGAGGCTCGCCCTCGCCCAGACGACTCCGATCATGTGATCAGTTCGGCTGGTTGCCGGCCGGTGCGTAGGCGCAGGCAGCATCGAGGTCCTGGACCGGCGGCGGGGGGACTGCCTGGTCGCGGGTGGTCGGCTTGCCCTGGGTGACGGGGGTTGTGGTCGTGGTGCTGGTGGGCGGTTGCGGCGCCAGCGCCTTTTCGACCGTTTGCCGGAGGGCCTCGTAGTCAGGGTGCAGGTACTTGAGACGCAACTTGCTGACATCCAGCGAAACGTTCGACACGGTCCCCGACTTCACCTTCAGCCCCAGTTGGACCAGCGCCGGCAGCAGTTCCTGCGGGATGTCCGTCCGCAGCAGATGCTTGCCCGCCTTCGCGATCGCCTGGTACTTCGTCACGAGCGTCGCCGGGTCGGCCGCGTCGACGATGCCCTTGATCGCGCAGCGCTGACGGATCTGCCGTTGGTCGTCGTCAGCGCCGTACCGGCCGCGTGCGAACCAGAGGGCATGGAAACCGTCGAGGTGCTGGTTCGGGCCCGGTTCGATCCACTGGCTCGGCGGGATGTGCGAGCTACTGATGCCGCCCATCGCGACCCGCTCGTTGACGTTCACGGTGATACCGCCGAGCGCGTCGACGATCTCGTCGAAGCCCTGCAGGTTGACCTGCAGGTAGTAGTCGATCTTCAGCCCGGTCGCCTCGCCGACCGACTGTTTGATCACGTCGGCACCCTCGTTGTCGGACGGCCCGAGGATGCCGGGATGCAGTTGCGGGATGTTCTGGTACATCGCGGTCAGCATCCACTCCAGCCGGCCTTCGAGACTGAGCCCCTCCTGGCCGAAGCCGTTCGGATAGATCTTGTGCAGCGGCGAGTCCTCGGGGAACGGCATGAAGGTGAGCTGCCGCGGCATCGAGATGAGCGCGGTGTCCCCGGTCGAGGTGTCGATGCTGGCGACGATCACCGTGTCGGTCCGGACGCCGATCCGGCCCTTGCCGTCATCACCACCGAGCAGCAAGAGGTTCAGCCGCGGCCTGTCCTCCCACGGATCCTTCACGTTCACGGTCTGCGGCCGGGTCGCGCTCTTGCTCTCCTCCTGCGAGACGAACACGTTCTGGACCAGGTCGCGCTGCGCCAGCACATTCTGTACGCCGACCGCGGCCGGCGCCGCAATCCCGAAACACAGCATCCCGACCAGCACCGCACCAACCGCCCGCCCACCGGCGCCGCCCGTTGCCGGACGCAACAACCGATGCGAACCGACGATCACCACGATCCAGACGAACGCGAGCACGCCGATCGCCAGACTGGTGACCAGCAGCCGGCTCGGCACCACAGCCGCCGCCAGCACCTCGTCCCGCCGGGTCAGCCCGATGTAGACGCCGAATCCGACCAGGCCGAGCGTGAGGGTCAGGACGAACGCGCCGAGGCGTCTCCGACCGCCGATGATCAGACCGAGGCCAGGCACGAGTGCGCTGAGCAGCGTGAGGCCGAGCGAGCGCGGAACCGTCCGGGCGCGCGTAGCCGCGTGCCCGCGGTCCGACGACGTGGCTGATCGACCCGCGGCGCGGGTGGCGCGTGACCGACGACCCATGGCTCCCCTGTCGATGCCCCGAGGCCTGCGCTGCAAGTACCCAGGCCGCACACCTATCCAGACGCCGTTGAGCCTGAAACGGTTGACACCGCCCCGGTGAATCGTTGTCAACTTCACGTACTGCGCTCCGCCGGTCACCCGGGCGGACCGGATAACCGGCGGAGCGTCAGGTGGTCAGCGGGAGAGGTGGCGGAAGCGGGTGGTTGCGAGGGGGAGGAAGACGGTGATCAGGAGCAGCGGCCAGATCAGCGCGGCCACTAGGGCGTGATCGCCGATCCAGGAGGCGGCAGCGGCGTCCGGGTTGTCGAAGAGGGACCTGGCCGCGGTCGCGGTGGACGAGATCGGGTTCCACTGGGCGATCGCACCCAGCCAGTCGGGCATGGTGGAGGTGGCCACGAAGGCGCTGGACAGGAAGCCGACGGGCCAGATCAGGACCTGCACGGTGGCGACGGTCTGGGCGTTCTTGATCGACAGGCCGATGAAGATGCCGACCCAGAGCAGGGCGAAGCGCAACAGCAGAAGGAGAGCGAAGGCCGCCAGCGCCTCGAGGAACGTGCCGTGCCAGCGCCAGCCGAGGGCGAGCCCCGCGGCGGCCAACACGATCAGCGTGACGAGCGAGTCGAGCATGTCGGCGATGCAACGACCCATCACGACAGCGGTCGAGCTCATCGGCAAGAAGCGGAACCGGTCGGTGACCCCCTTGGCCGCGTCCGTGGTGACCGCCGTCATCGTGCCCTCCAGGCCGAACAACATGGAGAGGGCGAAGATCCCGGGCACCAGCAACTCGTAGTACGACTGACCGCCCGGACGCTCCATCGCGCCGCCGAGCAGGCCGCCGAACATCAACAGCATCAGCACCGGGAAGAACCAGCCGAAGATCACGTTCCCCGGCTGCATCCGCCAGTGGATCAGGTCGCGGCGGGCGATCGTCCAGCCGTCCGCGAGGGCCCAGCCGAGGCGGTTCATGCCGGCACCGCCGCTCCGGTCAGGTGCAGGAAGACCTCGTCCAGGGTCGGTCGGCGCAAGGTGATGTCCTCCGGTTCGATCTTCGCTTCGCTCAGTGAGGTCGCCACCTCCACCAGGGCCCGGGTCCGGTCCTTCACCGGGATGCTGACCCGCAGGCTCTCGACCCGGACCTCGCCGTCGGCGAGCCCGCCGACCAGCGCGAGCACGCGCGGGATGTCGGCCGGATCGCTCAGCTCCAGATCGAGCCAGTCCGCGCCCAGCTCCGCCTTCAGCTCGTCCGGCGTCCCTTCGGCGACGACACGGCCCTCCTTGAGCATCGAGATCCGGTCCGCGAGCTGGTCGGCTTCCTCCAGGTACTGCGTGGTCAGCAGCACCGTGGTCCCAGCGCCGACCAGGTCACGCACCCCCGACCACACCTCCAGCCGTCCGGCCGGATCCAGCCCGGTGGTCGGCTCGTCCACGAACAGCACGGCCGGCGCCACAATCAAACTCGCGGCCAGGTCGAGCCGCCTGCGCATGCCCCCGGAGTACTTGGCGGCCGGCTGATCCGCCGCCGCTGCCAGCGAGAACCGTTCCAGCAACTCCCCAGCCCGCCGTACTGCGCTGACGTGGGACAAGTGATTCAGCCGGCCGAACATCACCAGGTTCTGCCGCCCGGTGAGGATCTCGTCGACCGCCGAGTACTGCCCGACCAGGCCGATCCGGCGACGAACCTCCTTGCCCTGGCGACGTACGTCGTACCCGGCGATGGTCGCCTCGCCGGAATCCATCTCGAGCAGTGTGGACAGGATCCGCACCGCGGTGGTCTTGCCTGCGCCGTTCGGGCCGAGTAGCCCCACGACCGTCCCGGCCGACACCTGCAGGTCGAAGCCGTTCAGCCCCGCCCCCTCGGTCCCGCCGGGATAGTTCTTCCGCACGTCGTTCGCCACGATCACGCGTTCTGCTGACACAGCCACCCTCTTCTTCGTTCTGAACCGCACCGGAGCACCGCTTCCCGTACTTCGTACCGTACAGCGTACGACTCGGGGTACGATCGGTCAAACGACGAGCGGCTGGAGTTTGTTCCCGGTGACTGGAAAGAAGACCGCCGCGCCCGATCCGGCGCGCAGCCTGGCCCTGCTCTGGGGCAGCCACAGCAAGCCCGGCCGGTCCGGCCTGACGGTCCGCGCGATCGTCGACACCGCGATCGAACTGGCCGACGCGAACGGGCTGGAGTCCGTCTCGATGCGCCAGGTCGCCGAGCAGCTGAAGGCCGGCACGATGTCGCTCTACACGCATGTGCCGGGCAAGGGCGAGCTGACCGACCTGATGTACGACGCCGTCTTCCGCGACCTGTACGCCGACGCGGACGAGCCGTCCCGGCAGCCGGGTGGCTGGCGCGGGGCGATGGAGTTCGTCGCGCGGCGCAACTGGGAACTGCTGATGCAGCACCCGTGGATCCACGACGTTCCCGCCGTGCGGTCGGCGCTCGGGCCGAACGTCACCCTCAAGTACGAGACCGAGCTCCGCCCGCTGGACGGGCTCGGCCTGACCGACGTCGAGATGGACTCGACCGTCGCCCTGATCGTCACCCACGTCCAGGGGACCGCGCGCGCGGCCGCCGAGCACCTGCGCACCCAGCGCGAGTCAGGGCTGACGGACGAGGAGTGGTGGTTGACGACAGGCCCGCTACTGGATCGCTACATGGCCGGGCTCACGGACCGCTTCCCCGTAGCGGGACGCGTCGGCACAGCGGTCGGCGAGGAATTCCAGGCAGCGATGGACGCCGACCACGCGTTGCAGTTCGGCCTGGCCCGCATCCTCGACGGCGTCGCCCTCCTGATCGACCAACGCCAATAACCCCTCCTTGCGTCCGAAGAACCTTGCGCTATAGCCCAAGGTTCTTCGGACGCAAGGGATTGTCAGACGGGGATGTGGGCGCCGGAGATGCCGTCGTTCTCGACGAGGAAACGCAGTACGCCGGCGATCCGGGTGGGTGGGGTCCACTTCGACACGTCGCCCGACATCGCCCGGCGGTTGGCCGGGGTGTCGATCGTGCCGGGCAGGATCGCGTTCACCCGGATGTTGTCCTTGCCGTACTCGACCGCCAGCGCATCGACGAACGCGAGCACGCCGGCCTTGGCCGTGACATATCCAGCCGCTCCGGGGAAGGGCCTCAGCGCCGTTTGGCTCGACGTACAGACAATCGCTCCCCCACCGCCGGCGATCAGGTGCGGCACCGCGGCCTGGACGATCAGGTACGCCGGACGCAGGTTCAGGCTGAGCTGCTTCTCGAACTCCTCGATCGGCGTCTCGTGCACCCGACCACCCGAGGCGAACCCACCGACCAGGTTCACCACGGCCTTCAGCGGCGCACTCTCATCGGAAGTCGCCAGCGCGACGACATCCTGCACCCCAGCAGGATCCGAAAGATCCGCCAGCAACGGATTGAGCGCCTCATGCGCCCCGAGCGCGGCCAACGCCGCCTCACTCCGCCCCGGTACGACGACCCGCCACCCCGCCGCGAGAAACTCCGCAGTCACCGCCGCCCCAAGCCCACCCGTGCCACCGGCAACAATCACAGTCCGCTCCATACCCGGAGCCTAGTCAGCCCGACCATTCAGGTCGCCGGATCAGTCGGTGAATCCATCAGCAGCATGACCTGCTGATGTGGATGAAAGCGAAATGAAAGTAGATGTTGTGAAGGTGAACCCGTCCGGCACCGATCGGAGGGGACGCACCCATGCGAAGGCGAACTACGGGGCATGCTCCCAGGACTGTCGGTTTGCTTGGTGTCGCCTTGACCTGCGTCGCACTGGCTGTCTGGGCGGCAATAGGTCTGCAAGCCGACGCCGACGAGAGAACACGAACTAGCGCTCGCCAGCCGATCGCTGCCACCGATGACGAACTACTCCGCCAGGCCGAGGAGCGGCTGATCAGCGATTGCATGGCCACAAAAGGCTTTGCCTACAACGAACAACCGCCGCCTGCACCGAGCGAGGCGGAGCCTCCGTCTGTCATCGAGGATGTCGGATGGGCCCGGGAGCATGGCTACGGGGACGTGCTCAACGAGGGCGATCCGTCAGCACGCGACGTCAACTTCGACAACTTCGACAAGCTGACACCTAACGAGCAGCAGTCCTGGCAGCGGACGCTGCTTGGTTCGGGACGTCAACTCACCGCCGACATCCCCGACCTTGGACGCATCTCAGCACCGGACAACGGATGCACCGCCCAAGCGCGGCGCATGCTCTACCGAGACCTCGCCGGGTGGTATCAGGCACGTCGCATCGTCGATCATCTCGACACCTATGTCAGCAACCGGGTAATCGGCGACTCCCACTACAGAACTCGCCTCGCTGAGTGGGCCACCTGCGTTCGCGGCCACGGGTACATCGTCTCCTCACCGCGGGAGCTTCGATCAGCGATCGCAAGGGATACACAAGAGTTGCCCGTCCAGCAGGCACGCGCTCGAGAGGTCGCCGCGGCGGAGACCGAGGCGGTCTGCGCGGTGTCGAGCACTCTTCCCCAAATCATCCGTTCTCTGGAGCGGAAGTACCGACCGGAAATCGAGAAGAGATTCGCTCTCGAACTGAAGGCGTTGGAGTCGTTCGAGCAGGAAGCGATTCCGATGGCCAGGCAGATTCTGGCCGATTCCTAACAACGCAATCACCATCAACTGAAACGGAGAAAGGAACACCATCATGATCAAACGTTACAAAGCCATCGCGATCGGGCTGCCGTTGGTAGCGTCCGCCATGCTGCTCTCCACACCCACCGCCAGCGCCGATCTGAACGCATGCGACAGCGGGAAGTTCTGCGCGTGGACCGACGATGCGTTCAGGGGAACTATCGCCGAATGGCCGCGCGCCACTGACGACGCGGACTGGTGGAACAACGGAATGCACGACAACGCCGAATCCGTTTTCAACAATGCCGCCTCGAGTTCGACCGTGCGCGACAACGTGCAAACCTACTACGGCATCAACTACTCGGGCACCCAGGGCGCCTGTGTCCATCCTGGTGAAGCTTTCGATAGTGGCATGAACGACAACGAGTACGACTCCCACTCGTGGGTGCACACGTGCTGACGGCCCGCCCAGGTCATCCAGGCCTGCCGCAGATCGGGCCTTCATAGGCTTTCAGAGGCCCGAGCCGCCTGCGCGCCAGGCAGACAACCACGCAGGCGGCTCGGTACTGATGTCCACAGCTCAGCAGCGGTTGTGGACAACTTGGCCTGATTCGATACCACCCACAAGATTCAGACAATCTTCAGAACCCCTTACAAACAAGGGCATTCCCGCACGAAAACTGTCGGCTCCGTTGTCTAGAGTCTTGGGTATGGAGATCTTGGGCGCACGACCGGTGTACTCGATGAGCGGCAGCGAACAGCTGCTGACTCTCGACGCCGCCCGCACCGAGATCGCCCGCCTGCAAACCCTCAGCCTCCACCTGATGGCCGGCCTCGACGAATCCGGCCACGCCACCGAACTCGGCGCCGGCGACACCGTCGAACTGCTGTCGCTGCGCCACAACCTCCACCCCCGCGACGTCCGCCGAGACCTCACCCTCGCCAAAGCCCTCCCCAAATACCCGGCCGTCTCCGCCGCCCTCCCCGACCCCACCGACCTTGACCTTGACCTTGACCTTGACCTTGACGCCGAGGCTGCACCCTGCGATCGGGGCACGATTCGACCGGCGCAGGCGCAGGTGATCATCGGGGCGTTGGAGAAGTTGCCGGACACGGTCCCGGTCGAGGACATCGAGGTCGCCGAACAGGAACTGGTGAAACTCGCCGCGCACTTGAACCCGGTCGAACTGCGCAAGGCCGCCCGGCACGCCTGCGACCTGCTCGACACCGACGGCCCCGAACCCGCCGAAGACAAGGCCTACAACCGCGAAGCGCTCTCGCTCCGCGACGCCGACCACGGCGTCAAATTCAGCGGCTACCTCGCCAACGAGAACGCCGAACTACTCCGCTCCCTGATCCACGCCGGCGCGAAACCCCACAAGACCGTCGATGGTGAACTGGACCCGCGGTCGCGCGACAAGCGCCAGGCGGACGCGTTGACGGCGGTCCTGAACACCGCAGCCGGCGCCGCATCCAGCCCCAGCTTCATCGATGGTGACGGCCCGAAAGCCAACATCACCATCACCGCCGACCTGGAAGACCTCCGCTCCGGCACCGGCGGCGCGGGGATCGGTGACCTGGTCTACGGCGACGGCCTGTCCGCGGCCGCGATCCGCCGCCTGGCCTGCGACGCCGCGATCACCCCACTCATCCTGGGTAAAAACTCTGTCCCGTTGGATGTCGGCTGGACGAAACGGTTCGTCACCGGCCACATCCGCAAAGCCCTCAACTACCGCGACCGCGGCTGCGTCGTCTGCGGCGCCCCGCCGATCAGCTGCGAAGCCCACCACCTGATCCACTGGATCGACGGCGGCGCCACCAAGCTCTGCAACCTCGTGCTGCTGTGCAAACGCCACCACATCGCCCTCCACGCCGGCCGCTGGACCATCACCCTCACCGACGGGATCGTCGACGTGCAGCGACCGTCCTGGGCCGACCCGGATCCCACCACCCGGATCCGGTACCGGCCACCACCACCCGACACCCCCACGGGGTTCACCGGCGACTGTCCCGGGTCCACAACCGCGCCCGACGCGGCGGCCTTCGACCCATGGGGCGACGCGCCCGCGGCCACGCCCGCAGTCGGGTCGAGCGGGTGGCATCACACCGATCGGTGACACCGACCCGGTGGATGCGGCGGCATTCGACCCGTGGGGCGACCTGCCAGTGGCCGGGTCGACCGGTGGCACCACACCGATCGGCGACGCGACCCCGGCTACCTGACAGCGGCACCCCGCACCACGCGCACCACCGCCGACCGGCGTCACCGCATCCACTCGTCGGCAGTACGGAGCTGTAGCCCTGCGCGAACTGGGTGGCGTTGTTGTCGGTCGGGCACCACTGGATCGGATTGATCCGGCCGTAGCCACCCACCCACCGCGATCCTCAGGTGGAGCGTGTGGCAGGTGGGCCGGAGCGTCAGGTCAGCGGGTGGATGACGAGTCGGCTCTGCCGTCCGGTACTGCGTCGAAATGGTCGGGGCGCCTCGACTTTCAGGTTGCAGCCTGACTGTCCACACTCGCAGGCGAACGGGAACGGCGGGAACCGGGCGAATCCGAGGTCGGCCCACCAGAGTCGTCCTTGACGGCAGGCGGCCTGATTCTCGATCCGCCACTGCCTGCTCAGCTCAACGCCCGGCTGCAGCCTGGGCAGTTCACCCAAGGTCGTCTCCACGGTCGCTTCCCACTCCGGATCGGCAGGCACCTTGACCAGCGGCGGCTCCGCGGCTGCTGCCTCGTCCCGAACGCGCTGAGCGAGAATCGCGTCTCGCGCAAGCAGGCCCTCCGGTCGCGCACGGCGGGCCGGATCATCGACTCTGGCCAGCCTTCCTCTCGGGCCTTCCGCGTCTGCTCGCCACCCGCTACCAACCAGACTGCCGACCCGACGTCCGCAGACACCATCGAAGGAAACGACTGCGGTCCCTCGACGAGCGCCGGCACCTCACCGAGCCCACGATCTCTGCCATCTTCCACGACCAGATCGAGCCTCGCCTGCGAGATCCGCACGAACGCATCGGCCGCCGTCTCGGCCCCCTTGGCAAGATCGTCAGCCAACGACCTGAACACGGGCATCCGGCCGAGATGGTCATAGGTCCACAGATCGATCGGATGCAACGGCAGATTCCCCCGCCCGGGCCAACCGCTCCGCGATAGTCGACTTTCCCGCGCCCGGCGCCCCACCGATCCAGACCATAGGCATCATTCGCCAATGCTTTCCAGATGTCGGAGGCACGCCGGCCGGACAGACTCACCACCTCCCCGCACTGCGAGAGACCTGCTACGGGTCCGGCAAGTCCTTGATGCCTACCGCACGAGTCATGCGCACCGTCAGCCGCAGCGAGCCCAGCCGCAGCACGCCCGGCTGAGGGCATCGGCTCAATCAGGTAGGGCGAGGGTTCGCCCGGCGGCTCGGGCGGCTTCTATGTTGCGGGTCAGGGTTTCTCGGAGGCCGGCTGCTTCGTCGGCGAAGCCCTGGATGACGGTTGTGTCGCCTGCTGGTTCGGTGCGGGCGAGTAGCTCGATGTAGCGGTCGCCGTCCTCGAGGGCGGCTTCGGCGCGGAGTGCTGCGTCGGCTGCGCGGACTCGGTCCGCGTAGCGCTCGAGGAGTTCGACCTTGCGTTTGATCGCGTCCACCGAGCGCGTCAGGGCTCGGCGTTGTGGACCGAGGACGGTTTCGAGTTCGGTCGTTGCCATTCCGCGAGCCACGTCGCGCTGGCGGGCGCGTAGTACGGATTGTTCGTGGAGGACCTGGCCGATGTCCCAGAGTTGTTCGGGCAGGACGAGTTCATTCTTCACGTCGTCGAGCAGGCCGCGCTGGGTGACCGTTGCCCCAAGCACCGATTTGACCGCGCGCTGCGCGCGGGCGAGCAGCCGGCCGGACTCCTCGTCGAAGTCTTCCGCGAGCAGGTACTTGCCGTGCTGCCGCCGGACTGCCTTCTGACCGCGGTTCTCGACCGCCGAGCTGACGGCGACGGCACCTGTTGTCACCACAGCGACAGCAGCAAGCGCCAGCGACGCCCAGGCGGCAACGGCCGTGGGCAAGGTGATCGCGAAGATGATCAGCGCGAGGATCCAGCCGCCGACACACACCGCGAGCCAGACCAGCAGCGAGCCGAAGGTGGATCCAGGCGCATCGGACCAGGAAGTCTTGCGCTTCGGCTTCGGTTGGCCGGCCGGTACGAACAGGTCGGGCTTGCGCTCGAACAACCGGCGTACCTCTACCGGCACGTCTGGCGCGAACACCGGATCCGGCCCCATCGACACCTCCTTCGTCGGATACTTGGTGGTCGGCATCGTTAATTCGTCGAGTGGCTGCGGTGTCCAGGCGGGTGCATCGCAAGGCGGAGAAGGAGCCTCGATGCGGTGTTCATCGTGGCTTCTTCTCCAACGCAGCGAGGTGCCCGCCTGGGCGCCGCAGACGCCGACGAACTAACGATGCCGACCACCTAGGGTAGCCGTCAGGTTGTCTTCCGCAGCCTCGCGGCCAGGCCGTCGAGTACCAACGCGAGCCCGAAGTCGAACACCGCGTCCAGATCGAAGTCGAACCCGCCCTGCAGTTCGAGCGCGCGGAACCCGGACAGGTCCTCGGCCTCGATCAGCGCCGCCATCCGCTCCGCCTGCTGGTCGGCCCACTCGTCGGCCGTCAGGCCGGTGTCCTGCTCCGCCTGGGCTTCTGGCTCCAGGCTCAGCGCGACGCCGCGGACGTAGCCGAAGACGGTGATCGCGGCGAACAGCGAGGTACTTCCGTCGATGCCGAACCCGGCAAGCGCCCGGAGCACGACGTCGGTGTGCGGCAGCAGGTTGGGCAGCAACTGTGGACGGCTCATGTTGATGGCGCCGGCCAGCCAGAGATGCCGCCGGTACGCCGACCACTGCAGTCGGGCGGCCGTCTCGATGCTTTCGCGCCAACCGGCGGGACGCCCGGCAGGGAGGGGGAACTCACCGATGCACGTGTCGACCATCTGCAGGACCAGCGCCTCCTTGCCACCGACGTACCGGTACAGCGCCATCGTCGAGACGCCGAGGTCGCTCGCGATCCGCCGCATGGACAGCGCGGCGAGCCCCTCGGCATCGGCGATCGCAATCGCGGTTCGCACCACCTCCTCCTTGCTGAGGGTCGGCGCCTCGACGGCGGGTCTCAGCGCCCGCACCTGCCCGGGCTGCGGACCGACGACCGTGCCGACCCCGGCCCGCGCGTGCACGAGCCCCTCCTGCTGCAGCGAGGTGAGCGCCTTGGTGGCAGTGGCCATCGCGACGTCGAACTCACGCACCAGCGCGCGCGTCGACGGCACCCGGTCCCCCGGCTTCAGCTTCCCTGCTTTGATCCGCCGGCTGATCTCGGCCGCGATCTGCTGGTACGGCGCTGTCTCGGTCACCCGCATTCCTCTCCGTACTAGTGCACCGCAACTCGCCACCCGGTCCCGGGGATTTTGCTGCACTAGAGCATCACCAGATCCAGTGCACCGGACACGGGATCGTTCGTAGCGTGTACGTGTACACCGTACGTGCACTACCGCGACGAGAGGAAGTCCACAAATGTCCGAGAACGTGCTGATCTCCGGAGCCGGGATCGCCGGCCCCGCACTCGCCTACTGGCTGCGCCGGTACGGCTTCACCCCGACCGTCGTCGAGACAGCCCCGGCACCGCGTCCCGGCGGACAGACGGTCGACATCCGCGGGGTCGCCCGCGAGGTGGTCGAGCGGATGGGTCTGATGCACCAGATCCGGGATCGACAGCTGCACGAGAAGGGGCTCGAGTACGTGTCGGCGAGCGGACGCCGGGCCGCTGCTTTTCCCGCGGAGTTGATGGACGGGGCCGGCCCGGTCGCGGAGATCGAGATCCTCCGGGGCGACCTGTCCGAGGTTCTGCTGGAGGCGACCACCGACGTGGAGTACCTGTACGGCGACTCGATCACCGCGCTGGTCCAGGACGACCGCGGTGTCCAGGTGAGCTTCCGGCGGGGTGGTGAGCGGCGGTTCGACCTGGTCGTCGGGGCGGACGGCGTGCACTCCAAGGTCCGGTCGCTCGCGTTCGGCGCGGAGACGCAGTACGTGCGGAACCTGGGCGGGTACGGCTGCTACTTCACGATCCGGACGCCGGAGTCACTGGACCACTGGATGAAGATCTACACGGCCCCGGGTGGTCGCTGGGTCGGACTCCGGCCGGACCACGACCCGCAGTACGCGCGGGCCTTTCTGAGCTTCCGCTCGCCGGAGCTGACGTACGACCGGCGGGATGTGGCGCAGCAGAAAGCCCTGCTGGAGCAGAGGTTCGCCGGCCTGGGCTGGCACACGCGTCAGGTGCTGGACGGGATGCACGAGGCCGACGACTTCTACTTCGACAGCTCCAGCCAAGTCGTCGTACCGGAGTGGTCCCAGGGCCGGGTCGTCCTGGTGGGTGACGCCGGGTACTGCGGCTCGCCCTTGGCCGGCCACGGTACTGCGCTGTCGCTGGTCGGCGCCTACGTCCTCGCAGGCGAACTAGCCACCGACAGGAACCACAGGACCGCGTTCCCGCAGTACCAGCAGGTCATGCAGGCGTACGTCGAGCAGCGGATGGAACTGCCACCGGGCGGACTGAAGATGGCGATGCCGATGACCGCTGCGGGCATCTGGCTGCGGAACACCTCGACCCGGCTGATGACGTCGCGCCCGTTCCGCGGCGCCCTCGCGAAGGCCGCCGCGGTCAAGCCGGACGCCATCGACCTCCGCGACTACGCGCACCCAACCCAGGAAGCCGACGGCGTCACAACAGGTCTCACTCAGTCCATTCCGAGTCGAGAATGACGTCGACGAAGTTGCCGCGCTGGAACCCGGGGACGAACCGCTCCAGCACATCGGCCTTGACGTTGCCGAAGGTGGTGTCCGGGCGGTGCTCGATGCCTTCGGTGAACGCGCGCAGGATCCGGTTCTTGAAGTCCGGCCGCGGGTGCGCAGCGACGATCTCCGCCCGCGCGGCCGCCGGGATCTTGTCGAGCGCGATGCCGAGGACGTCGGCCTCGACGCCGGCGGTGACGAGGGCGATCTCGGGACGCATGTGGTACGGGATCTCGGGCGTGGTGTGCAAGGCGATCGCGGTCCACACGAGCGTGGCGTCGTCATCGGCGATCCCCTGCTTGCGCAGGAAGTCCGCGGCCGCGTCGGCGCCGTCGATCTCGAAGCGCTGCATCGACTGGCGGTATCCCTCGGTCAGGCCGAGGTCGTGGAACATCGCTCCGACATAGAGCAGTTCCGGGTCGTACTTGAGATCCTGGGCCTGACCGTTCACCGAGCCGAACAGGAACACCCGGCGGGAATGGTTGTAGATCAGTTCGTCGGTCACGTCGCGGACCAGTTCTGTCGCCTCGGTGACGAGCTTGCTGTCCGGGATCTCGATGTCTGCGATGGTGGTCATCTTGGGGGCTTCCTTTCCTCTTACTCCCAGCCTGTCGCGACGGGCCCCGCAACCGTGAGTCCGTTCCGGACGGACCTCCCTCTGTTCCGGACAACGCATACTCGATATGTGGCTGCAGATCGCTCCGTCCTGGTCGTCGTGTACGACGGCGTCCGGCTGCTCGACGTCACCGGCCCGCTGGAGGTGTTCGCCGTCGCCAACGAGCAGGGCGGCCGCTACCGGTCCCGGCTGGCGTCTCCGGACGGCCGCGATGTGGTCGCGAACACCGGCACCCGGCTGGGGGTCGACCTCAGCCTGGCGGAGGCGGATGCACGCGACGCGACCCTCGTCGTACCGGGTGGTCCCAACTGGCCGGAGACGATCAACGACGCGGAACTGATGGACCAGATCCGCCGCCTGTCCGGCCAATCAGCCCGTACTGCGTCCGTCTGCGCGGGCGCGTTCGCCTTGGCGGCAGCCGGGTTGCTCGATGGGCGGCGAGCCACCACGCACTGGGAGCTCGCCGATCAGCTGGCTCGGCGGTTTCCCGCAGTGCAGGTGGACAGAGACGCGATCTTCATCCAGGACGGGCCGATGATCACCTCGGCCGGGGTGACGTCGGGGATCGACCTGGCGCTCGCGTTGGTCGAGGCGGACCTGGGTGCCGAGACCGCCCGGATGGTCGCCAAGCAGTTGGTGGTGTTCTTGCAGCGGCCGGGCGGGCAGTCGCAGTTCAGCGTTCGTGCCAGCGCGGGTCAGTCGAATCACGACCTGATCCGCAAGCTGCTCGACGCGATCACGGTCGACCCTGCCGGCGACCACAGCCTGTCGTCCATGGCCGCGCGGGTCGGAGTGAGCGCTCGCCATCTCACCCGCCTGTTCAACGAGGAGGTGGGAGCGACGCCCGCTCGCTTCGTCGAGAAGGTCCGGGTCGAGGCGGCCCAGCACCTGCTGGAAACCGGAGCGGCCCCGCTGGATCGCGTCGCCCGCCAAACCGGCCTCGGCTCCCCCGAAACCCTCCGCCGAGCCTTCACCCGAGTCATCGGCACCACGCCGGGCTCCTACCGATCCCGCTTCCACACCACCGGCGTCACCAACGGTTCCAGTGCAGGACCTCTTCCCGCGGGACCCGCTTCGCCGGCTTGAAATCGGTGCCTTTGGTGAAGGCCAGTGGGAGGAACGCGGCGAGCATGACCTCGTCGTACGGGACTCCCAACGCCGCGGCGAGTTCACGCTCGAGCGGCGCCTGCGCGGTGGTCCACACAGTGCCGAGACCGCGGGCCCGGGCGGCGAGCATGAAGCTCCAGACCGCCGGCAGGATCGAGCCCCAGGTATTGGCCTGGGCGGAGACCCGCGCCCGGTCCGTCCGCCCCTCCACCGCCGGTACGACGAACGCCGGCACCCGGTGAACGTTGTCGAACAAGTAGCGCAGACCGTCGAAGATGCGGTCCATCGACCCCTCGTGATGATGCATCCGGCGCAGGTCGTCCGCGGTCAGCGGCAGCCCTGGATCGGCGACCAGGGCCCGGCGGAAGATGTCGGCCAGGACCGCGCGGCGGCCGGGATCGGTGACGACGAGGAAGTGCCAGCGCTGCCGGTTCCGCCCGGTCGGCGCCTGGGTCGCCAGGTCCACGCACTCCTCGATCAGCCTGCGCGGCACCGGCCGATCGAGGTCGAGCCGCTTGCGGACCGCGCGGGTGGTGGACAGCAACTGGTCGGGAGTCAGATCGAGGGTCATGGATTGAATCGTATGTGCACAGATTATCTGAGCACAAATGATTGTCCATCAGATGATTCTGTTAGGCTGCCGGGATGCGGACAGGGACACCGACCTACTTCCCCCAGCTGGCGACCGAGCGGCTGGACATCGCGCTGTGCCGCGCGGCCGCGCTGGTCGCGCGGGCCGGTGAGGTGCACGCCGTCGAGGAAGGGCTGGGCGTGGGTCAGCAGCTCGTGCTGAAGATGCTCGCGGCCGTCGGTCCGGCTTCCCAGCAGGTGCTCAGCGAGGAGCTCCGGATCGACCGGAGCGTGATGGTGACGATTTGCGACGACCTCGAGCGGGCCGGCTTCATCTCCCGTGAGCGGAACCCCGCAGATCGGCGCTCGTACGCCGTCACGATCACCGCAGCCGGGCAACGGCGGCTGAAGCAGGCGGAGGCGTCCGTGCCGGCGTTCCTCGCGGACAGCTTCTCGACCTTGAGCGCCTCCGAGCGCCGTCAGCTATCGACCCTGCTGGTCAAGCTCCTCGACGTATAGATCCGCTCGCCGCTCGGTCCGGCGAGCCCGCCGTAGCTCCCGCCATTCAGTCCAGTGGGGAGACCCAGTCGGGGTTGCGGCCGAGGAGGGCTAGGAGGGTGGCGAGGTCCGAGGCGTCGCCGGGGACCTTGACGGCGCGCTCGAAGGCGGCGCCCGGTCCGCGGGAGGCGTCGGTGTCGGGGATCCGGCGCGCCAGGGTCAGCGCCATCTCCACCATGTCCGCGGGCGGGTCGTACGACGCGTCGATCGCGCGCGCCAGGTCCCACGCGTGCACCACGCAGTCGAGCTGACGGAAGGTCAGCGCCACCCGCCGTGGGAAGGTGCCGAACTCCCGCACCTCCATCGGCCGATCCAGCGCCCCGCCGTCGGCGAACGCATCGGCGACCTTCACGTTGGACCGCCGGTACGCGCCGGCCGGGTTGTCGCCGAGCCGTCCGCCGGTCCAGGTCTGCACCGGCGCCGACCCGTTCGTGGCGGCCGCCGCGAACCCCTCGTTCTCGCTGACGATGTGCCGGAGCAGCCCGCGGACGGTCCAGTCGGGGCAAGGGGTGGGGAACCACAGTTGCTCGGTGCGCACCTGCATGACCACTTCGCCGAGTACTGCGCCGGCCCGCCGATCCAGATCCCGGATGTCCATCCGCGCTCCTCCACGTCGTCGCCCTGCCCTCGCTGAGCATAGGCCCGCAAACCCCGCCCCGCCCGTCGATAACCCCAGATCCAGGGGATAACCCGCACCCGCACAACGATCCACGCCGACCCGGCGTAACGGACGGAGTACAGGAGGAACTGCGCAGGCGGTAGCCTGAGCGGCATGGTTGGGACGCTCTACATCACCGGGGACAAGGACGCGGACGGGCTGCTGAACTCCGACGGCACCGCGCTGCTGATCGGCATGTTGCTGGACCAGCAGGTGCCGATGGAGTGGGCATTCGGCGGGCCGGCCAAGCTGAAGGAACGGCTCGGGCACCTGGACGCCCGCAAGATCGCCGCGATGGGCGAGGACGAGTTCGTCGCGGTCTGCGCCGAGAAGCCGTCCATCCACCGGTTCCCGGGCTCGATGGGCAAGCGGATCTATCAGGTCTGCACCGTGCTGACGGATCAGTACGGCGGCAAGGCGGCGAACCTCTGGAAGGGTGTCGACACCGGGGCCGAACTGTACCGCCGGCTGCACGCGCTGCCCGGGTACGGCGAGGAGAAGTCGCGGATCTTCGTGGCGATCCTGGCGAAAACCCAGGGGGTGCGGCCCGAGGGCTGGCAGGAGGCGGCCGGCAAGTTCGGCGACGAGATCCCGCGTTCGGTCGCCGACATCGACGGTCCCGAGTCCCTCGCCAAGGTCCGCGAGTGGAAGAAGGCCCAGAAGGCAGCCAAACGCGACAAGCAGGACAACCCCGCGACCCGTTGAATCAGGAGTGGGTGGGCGTCCGGGTGCGGTAGAGCAGGTAAACGAAGTACGGCGCGCCGATCAGCGCGGTGAGGAGCCCGGCAGGGATCTGAGCGGGGGCCAGTAGGGTGCGGCCGAGGCTGTCCGCGACCGAGACCAGTACTGCGCCCAGCAGCGCGGCGACCGGCAGCAACCGCGTATGGCGACCGCCAACCAACGCGCGGGCGGCATGCGGCGCTACCAGGCCGACGAAACCGACCACCCCGATCGCGGACACAGCCGCCGCGGTCATGAGTGCCGCGCAGAGCAGCGCGAGCAGGCGGGTGCGCTCCAGCCGTACTCCGAGAATCCGCGGCACGTCGTCGTCCAGGGACAACAGGTCCAGCTCCCGCCGCGCCCTCACGATCACAGGAGTCAGGACGAGGAGCGCCGCCGCGACCGGAATCACCTGCGGCAGGGTCCGGCCGTACGTGCTGCCGGACAGCCAGGTCATCGCCAGGCTGATGTTCCAGGGGTCGCTGTAGACGATGACGAAAGTGATGATCGCGGTCGTCGCCGACGAGACGCCGACCCCGATCAGCACCAGCCGGTCCGAACTGAGCCCACCCCTCCAGGAGACCAGATAGACCAGCGCAAAGGTGCCCAGCGCGGCGGCGGCGGCCACTCCGGACAGAATCCAGATACTTGCCGTCGGCAACACTAGCAAGGTGACCACGGCACCGACCCCGGCGCCGCCGGTGATGCCGAGGATGCCCGGCTCGGCCAGCGGGTTCCGGCAGACCGCCTGCACCGTCGCGCCCGCGATGGCGAGCGCCGCACCACAGAGCACCGCCGACAACACCCGCGGGAAGCGCTGGTCGAGCACATAGGTGATCGCCCGTCCGGACCGGCCGTTGATCCAGTTCGCGAGATCGCCGGTCCGCAGGAACGCGTCCCCCGCGAGCATGGCCAGCACCAGCGCACCGACCAGCAGCACGGAAAGCACGGCCACGACGATCCAGAACGTCCGAGTACTCCGCAGCCCCGAAGACGCCCCAGCCGGTTGCCGGCTCGGACCCGAGTCCCGGTAGCGCCGGGCCAGCCACACCAGCACGACCGCCCCGACGAGCATGGTCATGATCCCGGTCGGAATCTCGACTCCCGCCTGACCGCCGAGCAGTGCCCGCAGGACGACATCCGCGCAGAGCACCACCAGTACCCCGGCCAGGCCCGAGAGCGGCAGCAGCACCGCATGGCGCATCAGCCCAGGCACCAGCGGTGCGATCAACCGGACGAGCACGGGCGCAACCAGCCCGACGAACCCGACCGGACCCGCGACGGTGACGGCCGCGGCAGACAACAACACCGTCACCAGCGTGATCAGGATCCGCGTGCGGCGAACCGGTACTCCCAGCACCGAAGCTGTGTCGTCCCCGAGCGCCAGAATGTCCAGCCGCGACGCCAGCAGCATCGCGCCGATGATGCCGATGACAACAATCGGCGCCATCTGCTGGACCGCGTCGAGGTCGGTCTGCACCAGGGTGCCACTC
Source organism: Kribbella sp. (assembly GCF_035687465.1). Taxonomy (NCBI): domain Bacteria; kingdom Bacillati; phylum Actinomycetota; class Actinomycetes; order Propionibacteriales; family Kribbellaceae; genus Kribbella; species Kribbella sp. The sequence goes on along the minus strand of NZ_DASRXP010000324.1, from coordinate 95 downwards.
CCCCAGGCAAAGGTGCCGACCGTCTCCTCGCGATACAGCAGCAACAACAACGTGGTCACTCCGGCCAACGCCATCGCTACCGCCGACCCCGCCAG
>NZ_DASRXP010000323.1:0-2121 GCF_035687465.1 Kribbella sp. | reverse complement strand
CCGATCGAGCCCTGCGCCGCACCGGTGGTACCGCACGCGCCACCGCCACCGCCACCGCCGATGACCCGCACCCAGACCGCCTTCAGATTGGCCGGCTTGGTCCAGGTGCCGGAGCCGGTGAACAACACCTCTGTGGGGATGGTGTTCATTGCCGCGATCTTCGTCTCGACTGCAGTCGCGAGGTTCTCAGTACCGGCGGCGAGGTCCGGCGGGTCGCCCAGCTCGAGGTAGGGGAACCCGTACAGCGGGGTTACGTCAGCCATGATCGGTCTCCTAGATGTTGGACTTGTAGACCGCGGTCGCGTGGACAAACATCGAGTTCGATCCGACCGCGGTGAACGCTGCACCGGCTTGAGCCGCGCCGGTGACGGTCAGCACCTCGCCGCCAGACAGCCCCGTGAATAGGTTGCGCGACGACGCCGACACCGAGCCCATACGGCCGATCGGGATGTCCTGGATCAGCCCGCCGCCGACGCCACCGAAACAGCCGACTTCCATCGCGACGTTGGTGATCACCGCAGAGTTGTTCACGACACAGCAGCCGCCGGTGACATGGACGATCGCCTCGTCGGCCCAGTCCGGCACGACCAGCTCGTTCGACGAGGCCTTGACCACCATCGATGTCGAGGTGGCGAAATTGAACACCTGCGCGCCGGCCGACCCAAAGTCGACGGACGCCGCGGCGAAGTTGGGATCGCCAGTCGGGGTGATCCGGCCGAGGATGAACCACGTCGACCCGAACGCGAGCAGGCCCACCACGTGCCCAGCCTTGAGCGCGATCGCTTCGCCGGTGTTCAGGATCGGAACGTCCGTCAGGATCCCGCCGGCAACGCTGACCGTGTTCGCGCCGGTGTTCGGGTTCCACGCGGTGATCGTGCCCTGCCGGAACCGGACCGCCTCCGGGCCCGGAGCGAACAGGGTCGACAGGTCGTCGGTGATCACGGCGTGTCCCCGATCAGGTCGTCTTGACGTTGCCGGGTCTGCAACGTCACCGGCTGGCCGGGTACCAGCGGGATCGTCACGTTGTCGATCACGTGGGTCTCCGTGCGCAGCGACCGGTTCCGAGCCCGCTTCGGGTACCGCACCGAGACGACGTCGTACGGCTCGAGGGCAGGGTTCGCGATGCTCGACAGGTCGACCTGGTACGGCAGCCCCAGCTGTTGCCGGAGCAGAGCCCGAGCCGCGTTCGTGGCCTGCAGATTCGTGGTCAGGAACGGGCTCGAGTAGAACCCGGGCACCGGACCGAACCGGCCCAGGTAGTAGGTGGGGCTGCCCGGGTCGAGGTTGTACGCGACACCCCGCGCCGGGGCCGTCGTGTCGCCCGCCTCGCCAGTGGCGACGTACGCGTTGTAGACACCTTCCCTGGTCAGGCCGCGGGACATCTGGACCAGGACCCCGTCATGGCCGGCGTCGATCGTCCACGCTGGGTCACCGGTGATCGCCGGTGGGGTCTTGACCACGAACACACCCCGGTGATCGAAGTAGCCGACCTTCCCGAGCGACGTGATGAAGTCCCGCAGCGTCGCCGACCTGGACTCCTCAGCGATCACCGTCCGGCCGACCAGCCCGTCACGGAGCGCGGTGTCGTCCCACTCGATCACTGCCGAGGGGTACACCTCCTCGATCAGCAGCTCGACCAGGGCGCCACGGACCGCAGCCCCGGAGAACTGGCGCGGGCTCAGGAACCGGGCGTCGACGATCCCGGCCCACCGGTCCTGCGCGGAGATGGTGACCGGGCCGTCTGGGGTCTCGTCCTGCTCGGGGGTGTCGATCCGGAAGTAGCCGAGCCCCACGAACTCCCGCTGACCGTTGCCGTAGGCAATGCCGCGCTCGACGTAGATCTCATTGCCGTACGGGGTGATCAGGTCGGTCTGAAGGATCGGCCACGCCTGCGTGGTGGTCAGGTCGAGCGTCGACCGGACCTCAGCAGTCGCGGACGCCTTGACGTCGCCGCCGGTGACAGCGATCTCTGTCCCGGTCGGGTTCGTCCCCGTCTGGAACGACGTGCACACCCGGGCCCGGGACACCGCGGTGTGCGACCCGCGGAGCGTCTCAAAGAACCGTTCACTGACAGCCCTCACGGCACGATCACATCCGAGGGTGTCCCGGTCCTGTTCAGCA
>NZ_DASRXP010000322.1:0-40058 GCF_035687465.1 Kribbella sp. | reverse complement strand
GACCGGGAGGGTGATGCCGGTGATCCAGGCGGCGTCCTCAGAGGCGAGGAAAGCGACCGCGGCGGCGACGTCCTCGGGCCGGCCGACGCGACCGAGCGGGTAGATCGCCTTCAGGCTCTCCAGTGCCTCGGGCCGATCTTTGAAGGCCCAGGTGGCGATCGTTCCGGGCGCGACCACGTTGAACCGCACCCCCTGCGGACCGTGGTCCGCGGCGAGGTTGCGAACCAGGCTGACCAGTCCCGCCTTCGCCGCGGCGTACGGATTGGTGCCTAGCGCAACCATTCCGCTGATCGAGCCGATCAGTACGACCGAGCCGCTGCCGGACTCGATCAGGTGCGGCAACGAGGCCCGGATGGCGCGCACGGCACCCGTGAAGGTGAAGTCGTACTGCCGGCCCCACTGCTCCTCAGTGGGCTCCAGATCCGCCATCCCGCCGAGGTTGTGCCCGGCAACATTCACCAACACATCAAGCCGCCCGAACCTCTCCACGGTCGCGGCAACCGTGGCATCAACCGAGTCACTGTCGGTCACGTCGCAAGTCAATGCGACTCCACCAGCCTCCGCGGCGACCTGCTGCGCAGCGTCGGTGTCGACGTCGGCGACCGCGACCGACGCGCCCTCGGCCGCGAGCCGCAGCGCCGTCGCGCGGCCGATGCCGTTGCCGGCCCCCGTCACGAACGCGACCCGTCCTTCGAACCTTCGCATCACGATCTCCCTCTGCTCGAGAGCCCGACGATAGGAGCTAGATGGCGCTCTAGGTCAACCGGTCCTTGACCGCCCCTACTGCCCCGCGTAGCTTGAGTAGACAGGACTGGACAGGTTCATTCTGGCTAGGAGCTGGCGATGGTCGAGCAACTGGACGAGGCACCGGATCCCCGGGTGCTGACGGTGGAGAGCAACGGGCTGAACGTCATCGACGATGCCGAACGGAAGGGGTCGCCGCGGCAACTGTTCTGGCCGTGGTTCGGCGCGAACGTGTCGGTACTCGGGCTGAGCTACGGCGCCTTCGCGTTCGGGTTCGGCATCTCGTTCTGGCAGGCGGTGATCGCCGGGGCGGTCGGGATCGTCTTCTCTTTCCTGCTCTGCGGGCTGGTCGCGCTGGCCGGCAAGCGCGGCTCGGCGCCGACGATGGTGTTGAGCCGGGCCGCCTTCGGAGTCCGTGGCAACAAGCTTCCCTCGCTGGTGTCGTGGCTGCTCACGGTCGGCTGGGAGACCGTGCTGACCATCCTCGCGACGCTGGCCACGGCGACCGTGTTCGAGCGGCTCGGCTGGGGCGGCGGCGACATCACCAAGGTCGTCGCGCTGGTCGTCGTCGGCACCCTGATCGTGGCGTGCGGCGTGCTCGGGTTCGACCTGATCATGCGGATGCAGACCGTCATCACCGTCGTCACCGGCATCCTCACCGTGGTCTACATCGTGCTGGTCGCGGACCAGGTGAGCTGGTCCGCGGTGTCCGCACTGCCGAATGGTTCGAGCCAGGCGCTGATCGGTGCACTGGTCTTCCTGATGACGGGCTTCGGCCTGGGCTGGGTGAACGCCGCCGCCGACTACTCCCGCTACCTGCCTCGCTCGGCTTCCAGCCGGGGCGTGGTCGGCTGGACCACCTTCGGGGGCGCGATCGCGCCGGTCGTGCTGCTGATCTTCGGCCTGCTGCTGGCGGGCTCGTCGCCCGATCTCAGCAAGGCGATCGCGGCCGATCCGATCGGCGCTCTCGCTGAGGCGTTGCCGACCTGGTTCCTGGTGCCGTTCGTGATCGTGGCGGTGCTCGGGCTGGTGGGCGGCGCAGTACTGGACATCTACTCGTCCGGGCTCGCGCTGCTGTCGCTGGGAGTGCCCGTACCGCGCTACGTGGCGGCCTTCATCGACGGGCTGGTGATGATCGCCGGCACTGTCTATGTGGTGTTCTTCGGCGACGAGTTCCTCACCGAATTCCAAGGCTTCCTGATCACCCTAGGCGTCCCGGTAGCAGCGTGGTGCGGCATCATGCTCGCCGACATCGCCAGCCGCCGAAGCGACTACTCGGACACCGACCTGTTCGACCGTCGCGGCCGGTACGGCGACATCAACTGGCTGCCGGTGGCCACCATGGTCGTTGCCACCGGCATCGGCTGGGGGCTGGTCACGAACACGAGCGCAGCGTGGCTGAAGTGGCAGGGCTACTTGCTCGAGCCGTTCGGCCTCGGCGGCAAGGAAGGCTCTTGGGCGTTCGCCAACCTGGGCGTGCTGTTCGCCCTGGTCGCCGCCTTCGTAGTCCAGCTGCTCGCCGGCCGCAGCGCAGTCCAGAGCCAAGAGTCCGTCGAGGTGAGAGCAGAGGTGCGCTGATGGTACTGGCAGTGATCGATCTACAGCGGATCTTCGCCGAGGCCGAGAGCAGCTGGGCCGCGCCCGACTTCCAGCGGGTGGTGAAACCCACCCAGGAGCTGGTCGAACTCTTCTCACCCCGGGTCGTCTTCACTCGCTTCGTCGCCCCCGAACAACCGACCGGATCCTGGGCCACGTACTACGAGCTGTACCCGTTCGCCCTGCAGCCACCGGACTCCTACGCCTACCAACTCGTGGACGAATTCCGCGGCGCACCGACCCTCGATAAGCCGACGTTCGGCAAATGGGGCAAGGAGCTCGCGGAGGCAGTCGGCGAGGGTGGTCATCTGGTGTTGTCCGGCGTGACCACGGACTGCTGCGTGCTCACCACGGCACTCGCCGCTGTGGACGCCGGGGTCTACGTCCAGGTGGTCGAGGACGCCTGCGCGGGGGCTGATGCGGAGAGCCACCAGAAGGCGCTCGACATCATGCGGCTCTACTCCCCGATGCTGGAGGTCGTCACGGTCGACGAGCTCCGGGAGCTGATCCGCGCGGGGGGCCAGTGATCCCTGACGTCGGCCTGAAACACCAGCGGATCGCCGCGATCCTGGCGCGCGAGATCCGCTCCGGCTCGGTCGGCCATGGCGTCCAGTTGCCCGGCGAGGTGGAGCTCGCCAAGCGCTTCGCCGTCAGCCGGAACACGGTCCGCTCGGCGCTCGCAGTACTGAGTGAGGACGGGTTGATCACCACCCGGACCGGCAAAGGGTCGTTCGTGTTGTTCGACGGGCGGCCTCTGGACGACCGGCTCGGCTGGACCCACGCGCTGGCGGAACAGGGCGTCGAGACGCAGGTCCGGGTGCTCGCGCTGACCCTCGAGCAGGACCACGAACTGGCCGAACGCCTCGCCCTCGACTCCCCCGACGTGGTCGTGGTGCAGCGGGTCCGGATGATCGTCGGCGGCGAGGCGATCTCGATCGAGCGGAGCTGTCTGCCGGCCGTCGAGAGCCTCCGCGACCTGCCCGAACGCGGCCTGGAGAACGACTCGATCGCCGCGACCCTCAGGCGGGCCGGGTTTCACCTGGACCACTGCGAGCAGCGCCTGTGGGGACGGCCGCTCGACCCCGAGGAGGCCGCGTTGCTCGGCCGCCCCGAGGGCACCTGGTTCCTGCACACGCGGCGGACGAGCTGGACCGCCGACGACAGGTTCGCCGAGCAGCTGGACAGCCTGCTCGATCCGCGGCATTTCGAGCTGAGCCTGACCTACAGCGAGGCCGGCCGCTGACCCGTACTGCACGTGCCGCCGGCGCCCTGGACGGCCTCGCGGCGGACGATGCCGAATGGGGTCCCGGTCAGCCGCTGGCCGAGCGGGTTGGTGCTGAGTGCCCGCAGCAGGTCGGCAGGTGCCGGCGATCGGGATGAGGTCGCCCGGATCGATCCGCCGAAGTCGTTGATGTCCACGATGGCCACACCGACCCGGAAGCGGGTCTGCAAGACCCTGCAGAGTTCCGCGGCCTTCGCGGCCGGCATCGGCGGGATCAGGACGTCGGCGTACGGCGGCCGGGCGCCGTCGAGGTCACGGGCCAGATTGCCTGCCACCCGGTAGAACGCGCCGCGGTGCCCCAGCGGCCGGGTGAATCCCGCGCACAGCACGGCAGTGGTGACCCGGGCGCGGCCGAGGGACTGGACGACGTACTGCATCTTGGCCGGCACCGACAGGCCTCGCGACCCTTCCCGCGGTCGCACCAGCCTGGCGAGGAATCGTGCCAGCGGACCGATGTGCAGTGACGCGATCGGGACCGCGCCGCCGGACAGCAGCACCGCGACCTTCTCGCTGATGACGATCGTGTCGTCCGGGTCCAGCTCGGGCAGGTACTCGGCCAGCGTGAGACCGAGGTCGTCGGAGGGTTCCAGCCAGCGGGTCGGCACGGCGATCGTGGTCCAGGAGGACATTTGCTGAAGTCCTTTCGCAGAGTTCGCAGGAAGCGTGCCTGCCGAACCCGGCGCCGAACATGAGCCTGCGATGAGACTCCTCTCATCCGCTCCGGCGGCCCCGACCGGTGAGCGTGCCGACCGCGTCGAGGAGCAGCCGTCCCTCCGGTGCCCGGGTGACCAGCAACCCGCCGGCATGGACCACGAGCACGGCAACGGCGACACAGGCCAACTCCGCCAGCGCAGGCAGCGGCCCGCTCGAGGCGTCGATCCCGGCCAGCTCGCGGGCCGCGACGCCGGCGCCGCCCGCCACGCAGGCGAGCACTGCCGACCGCAGCAGCAGGGCCACGGCCGGCCGAAGGCTCAGGCCGCGATGCCTTCGGCGCAACTGCCAGGTATTCGCCACGGCGGCCAGGACCAGTGAGAGCGAGGTGGATGCGGCCAGACCGGTGATCCCGTAGCGCAGCCCGAGCGTCAGGTCGCCGGCGACGTTGACCAGCATTGCCGCCACCGCGACTCCCACCGGCCACCGGGAGTCGCCCACCGCGTACGACGCCCGGACCACCACCTCGCGCCACCCCAGCGCCAGCAGCGCCGGAGCGTAGAACAGAACCGCGTTCGCGGTCAGCGCGGCGTCGGCGTCGGAGAAGTCGCCCCGGCCGAAGACCACGACGACGAGCGGCTCGGCCGCACAGGCCAGGATCACGCACAAGGGCGTCAGAGTGACCGCGGTGACGGCCAGCCCGCGGTCGACCAGCCTCCGCATCCGGACCCGGTCGGTCGCGACGGCACCGAGAGCGGGATAGAGCGCTGTCAGCAGCGATGCGACCAGCAACGTCTCACCGAGGCTGACCAGCCGCCAGGCGTACCCGAGGGCCGAGATCGTTCCCTCCGCCAGGGTGGAGCCCACCGCCCGGTCGACCAGGGTGTTCACGTTGCCGACCGCGCTCCCGACCAGCAGCGCGGGCACCAACCGGGCGATCTCGCGGAAGCCCCGGTCGTTCAGGCGCAGCGAGGGCCGCAGCCGGGTCCCGAGCCGGTGCACCGGGATCACCTGCAGGGCCAGCCGGGTGGCGGAGCCGGCGACGAAGCCCCAGGCCAGCGCGACGACGCCGTACTGCGGACCGAACACGGCGGCGGCCGCGATCATCACCAGGTTGAACGGAACACCCTGCAGGCCCGACCAGCCGAATCTGCCGTGCGCCTGGACGAGGCCGGCCAGGAGGTTGGTCCCAGCGATCAGGACGGTCGCCGCCAGCACGATCCGGGTCAGTTGCCGGGCCAGCTGGGCCTGCTCACCGTCGAAGCCCGGGGCCAGCACGGAGACCACAGGTGTCACCGCGAGCCACATCACCAGCGAGCCGATGCCCAGGACAACCACTGTGACCGACAGGACCACGTTGAAGCTGCGGTGGGAACGGCATCGACCGTTCTCGGCCCGCGCCTCCCGTGCCACCACTGGCACCGTGGCTTTCGCCATCGCTCCAGCCACCAGTCCGAGAACGACGTTCATCAGCCCTTGAGCTACGAAGTAGGCGTCGAGGGCAGCGCCGGCACCGAAGACCGCGGCGATCACCACGTCCCGGGCGAATCCCAGTACGGCCGATCCGGCGGTGAGGACCGTAACCAGAGCCGCTGCCCGCGTCACGCTCCACATCCCGCGCAGTCTAGGTATGCCGCCCGGCTCAGAACCGACCGTTAGAGAAGTCTCATCTGCGCTTCTAGGGAGTTGTGCGGATGTGGCGCTCCTCCTCAGGCGAGCACAGTCGAGCCATCGACGAACTCCCGGAGGAGATCATGATGTTGTTGCACACCGCCGAGTCCGTGCGGGCAGAGATCGAGTACCGGCAGGCCCGGATCAAGCGGGACTTCCAGCGCCCGGCGTGGTTCTCGCGCAAGGCCGCCAAGGCGGAGTCCCCGCAGCGCCTGCTGCACCCGGTACGGGCCCGGCACGCGATGTGAGCGCCCGACCACCACCCCTTCGACCCAGCGCGACCAGGTTCCCCGGAACCCGGTCGCGCTGCTGCGTTCGGGACTACCTAGGCCCGCGTACCGGCGTACGGGACTCCCTAGTGAGAGGTAGGCGGGGTGCATAGGGAGTAGTTCCGATGTGCCGCTCCTCCTCAGACGAGCAGATTAGGGGCATCGACAAGGAGTCGAGGAAACAAAGCCAGGAGGCACCCGATGTACACCACCGAATCGGTCAAGGCAGAGGTCAGCTACCGCCGCGAGCGTCTCACCCGCGACTACGGCCGGACCCGGAAGACCGGGACCCGCCGGCACCTCGTCCACCTGTTCACCCGGAACAGCTGAAGGGAGGCACACCATGTTCAGCACGATTCAGTCAGTCCAGGCGGAGACCGCCTACCGGCAGGAGCGGATCAAGCGCGACTACCGGGCCAGTTCCCGCCGGCAGCGCCGGGAGCAGGCCGAGAAGCCTGAGCCGCGGCACGCACGCCGCGCCCTGCGACCTACCCACGCCGCGTGAGCGCCGTGACCACCGTCCCCGACCAGATAGTCCAGGTCGGGGACGGTGTTGCGTCATCAGCAGACAGTGATCGGACGGGATGCCGTCGAATTGTGTCGGCTCCAGGGGCGAAGATGGACGACGTGCCCTGGATCTCGACACCTCTCGTCGGCCGCTCGTCCGAGATGGCCACCCTGCTCAGCGCCGTCGACGACGCCCGAACGCGTCGTTCCGGCGCCATTCTGCTGTCCGGTGACGCGGGCGTCGGCAAGACCCGGCTGCTGGACGAGGTGGCCACCGGCGCGCACGAGCGCGGGTTCGGCGTACTCGTCGGGCACTGCACCGACTTCGGCGAGGCCGGGCTGCCCTACCTGCCGTTCACCGAGATCTTCGGCCGGCTGGCCGGGGAACGCCCCGACCTGGTCGAGAGCGTCCTCACCAACTTCCCCGCGATCGGGCGACTGCTGCCGACCCACCGGTTGATCGGTGCCCAGCCGGCTCCGCAGGAGGGGCAGCTCGACCGCGCGGCGCTGTTCGACGCCGTCCTGGGCGCGCTGACCGCGTTGTCCACCAGTGAACCGCTGCTGGTGATCGTGGAGGACGTGCACTGGGCCGACGACTCCACCCGGGACCTGATCGGGTTCCTGCTGACCCGCCTGACCTCGCAGCGACTCGCGCTGGTGGTCTCGTACCGCAGTGACGACCTGCACCGGCGGCACCCGTTGCGCCGGCCGATCGCCGAGTGGAGCCGCAACCCGCGGGTCCACCGGGTGAACGTCCTCCCCCTGGACGCGGTCGAGTCCCGCACCCTGCTGACGGCCCTGGCTCCGGAGCCGCTGCCGGAGTCCGAGGTCCGGCGAATCCTCGAGCGCGCCGGCGGTAACGCCTTCTTCACCGAGGAACTGGTCGCCGCCGCCTCGATGGGCGACGCGGACGCCGTACCACCGGACCTGGCCGATCTCCTCCTGGTCCGGCTCGACCCGCTGTCGGACGACGCCCGCCAGGTCGCCCGGGTGATCGCCGTCGCCGGCCGCCGGGTCCCGCACACCTTGCTGACCACAGTTGCCGGGCTGCCGGACCGCGAGCTCGACGCAGCCCTCCGGGAGCTGATCGACGCCCACATCATCGAGCACCCGGGCAACGCGAGTTACTACTTCCGGCATGCGCTTCTGGCTGAGGCGGTGTACGACGACCTGCTGCCGGGCGAGCGCGTGCGGCAGCACGCGGCGTACGCGAAAGCTCTCAAGGACCAGACAGTCGCCGGTACTGCGGCGGAGCTGGCCGGGCACGCCACGCGATCCCACGACCTGGCGACCGCCTTCGAGGCGCGGGTCCGGGCCGGGCAGGAGGCGATTTCGGTCGCGGCGCCGCAGGAGGCGCTGAAGCACTACGAGATGGCGCTGGAGCTCTACCCGAACGCGGCCACCGACGCGAGCATCGACAAGACCTGGCTGATCGTCGAGACCGCGAACGCCGCGGCGCTGTCGGCCCAACAGCCGCGTGCGGTCAAGTTGCTGCGCAAGGCGCTGGCCGATCTTCCCGCCGACGCGCCGAAGCTCCAGCGGGCCGAGCTGTTGCTCCCGCTCGCCGAGATCGCCTTGTTCATCGACCAGGACCAGGAGGCGCACGAAGCGATCTCGCAGGCGTTCCGGCTGGTCACCGACGAACCTGCGAGCGTCTTCAAGGCGCAGGTGGTGTCGTTGTATGCGCGGGTCTCGGATGCTCTGGGCCGCCCGATGGAGGCTGAGCGGTTCGCTCACGAGGCATTGCAGCTCGCCCGCGAGGTCGGACACGAGTCCGCTGCCGGCGACGCCGGGATCACCCTGGCCCAGCTGCGCAAGCGGGCCGGCGATCCAGTCGCCGCGGCGAAGCAGTTGGAGGAGGCCGCCTTGCGGGCTCAGCTGGCGGGTGACGCATCCGCGGAGGCCCGCAGCCGGTACCTGCTCGGCTCGAACTATTACGACCTGGGTGAACTGGCCAGCGCGAGGACAGCGCTGGAGCACGCCACTCAACGGGCGGGCGAGCTCGGGCGCCAGTGGGCGACGTACGGGTTCGACGCGCGGCGGATGCTGGCGCTGACCCAGTTCGTGATGGGCGAGTGGGATCAGTCGGCCGCGACCGTGCGAGTGGATTCGATGACGCCCGCCGCGGCCGAGGCGGGGCTGCGATCGGTCGGGCTGACGGTTCGCGGCGGCCGGGGTGACACGTCGGTCGCGGAGGATCTCGAGCGGCTGCGCAAGTGGTGGACGGTGGACGTGATGATCCCCATCCTCGGGCTGCAGCCGGCCGTGGACGCCTACCGTGCCCTGGGCCAGTTGGCCGAGGCGGAGAAGCTGCTCGCGGATGTGTCGGCGCTCTGCGCGGACGTGTGGCAGACCGAGTGGTACATGGCGCGGATCCGGTTCTCGGCGATCGGAATGCAGGTTCTTTCGCAGCGGGCGGTGATCGAGCCGGGTGCTGCGGCCGAACTGGTCGCACGCGGGTCCGACCTCCTCGCCGAGGGACACGCCACCGCGGAGAAGGGGATGCCGCCCGGGCGGGTGCTCGGGGTGGAGGGGCTGGCTTGGCTTGCGCGGTTGGAGGCCGAGTGGGAGCGACTGCGGTGGCTGGCGGACATCGATCCACCCACGCCTGAGGAACATGTGGCGACGTGGCAGCGGACCGCGGATGCCTTCGGGTATGGGTATTCGTTCGAGCAGGCCTGGTCGCGAGTGCGATTGTCGGCCGCGCTGCGTGCCGCTGGTCGGGTGGCGGACGCGAACGAGCAGGCTCAGCTTGCCGGCGACGTCGCGCGTGAACTGGGGGCGAAGCCGCTACTCGACGAGATCGGTGGGGCGGAGGCCGGTGTCGGTCCTGCTGCATTGACCGCGCGGGAGACCGAAGTACTGGCACTACTCGCCGAGGGGCGGACGAACCGTCAGTTGGCGCGGGAGCTCTACATCAGCGAGAAGACGGTCAGCGTGCACGTCTCCAACATCCTGGCCAAGCTCGGCGTCCGCTCGCGCACGGAAGCCGCAGCAGTAGCGCGTCGTGACGGCCTACTCGACTGACGGAGTCAGTGGCGGCGGAGGCGGTGATAGGTCTGCGCCGCGTGCGGAATGAAGGCAGGCCGCGCTCGTTTGTGACGTTGGGTGGCGACTTCATCTCGCTCGGTGTCGTGACCGGGGTCGTCCAGGCTGTCGATGATCCGGTGGAAGACCTGGTGGGCGTGGTGCAGTCTCGCCACAGTCAGGACCACCAGTCCTGCCGCGACGACCGCAACCACTACCCACAGTTGCCAAGACATGCCTCACCACCCTGTGTCCGCCCCGTTTCCCCTGGTAGCCAAGCTAGACCTGTCCTGGCCAAATAGCCAGATTTCCATCGCTATCCGTTACCGAAGGCCGGATTCCCACCACGGAACGTTGCCAGCCGCAAGAATATGACGCGATCCGGCAACGATCGACCGGCGACGGCGATGATCACACCCAGTAGTCAAAACAGGCCTTGGCCGGCACCCGCGGAACCACCCCGACCGGGCTGGCAGGATGAGGGCTCATGAGGATCTTCACCGCCGACGACGTCCGCCGTACCGTCTCGATGCCGGCCGCGATCGACGCCGTCCGGGCGGCCTTTCGCGAAGTGGCCGCAGGCAACTTCGTGCTGCCGGCCCGGCAGATCTTCGGCAACGGTTCGGTGCTGGTGATGTCGGCCTACCACTCCGCGACCGGAACCGCGGTGGTGAAGAAGATCGGCATCAAGCTGGACGAACTGCCGGCGATCCGCGCGACGGTGATCTACACCGGCGGTGGTGAACAGATCATTGCCGACGGCATCTCCATCACCACCCTCCGGACCGGTGCCGTCGTCGGGGTCGCCACAGCTCTCCTGGCTCCGGCGGATGCGACCCGACTGGCCCTGCTCGGTACGGGCGCCCAGGCCGCCGATCAGGTCCGTGCCGTGCTCGCAGTCCGGCCGATCACCGAGGTCACCGTCACCGGCCGCGACCCGTCCCGCGCCGAAGAGCTCGCGGCCGCACTGGCCGGGGAGTTCCCCGCGGCGAAGTTCACGGCCGGCACCTCCATCGACGAGGGGATCGCCGGTGCCGACGTCATCTGCTGCGCCACCTCGTCCTCGACCCCGCTCTTCGAGCTCGACGCCGTCCCCGCCCGGGTCCACATCAACGCCATCGGCGCCTTCCGCCCGACCATGCGCGAACTCCCACGCTCACTCCTCGCCGACGCCTCCCTGGTGGTCGTCGACCAGCGCGAAGCCGCGCTGGAGGAATCCGGCGAGATCATCGACGCCGTCAAGGCAGGCGCCATCGCCGAGGCGGACCTCGTCGAACTGGGGCACGCCCTCGACACCTTGCCCGAGACCACTGGTCGCACGGTCTTGAAGTCCGTCGGTATCGGCCCACAGGACTGGGCTATCGCCACTGCTCTGGCGACGGGCGAGCTCAGGTCCAGGTGAGGATGCCCTTGCGGTAGGCATACAGCAGGCCGACCGCGACGAAAGCCAGGAAGATGAACATCTCGATCAGCGAGGCGACGCCGACGGCCGCGAAGACCGTGGCCCAGGGGAAGAGGTAGACCGCGTCGACGGCGAAGATGACGTAGAGGTAGGCGAACAGGTAGTACCTGATGTGAACCTGGGCCCAGCCTTCACCGACCGGGTCGACGCCGGACTCGTACGTCTTCAGCTTGTCGGCCGTCGGGTAGGTGACGGTGAGCGCCTTGTTCAACGCGAAGGCACCGACCAGGCCGCCCAGACCGAGCACCAGGATCGCGGCGACGACGCCGTACGTCTGTGACACCTCCGCGATCATGCGCCCGAGCCTAGTTGGTGCAGCCTTAGTTGGTGCAGAGCAGCATCGAGTCGACGGCGACGATCGGGCCGTAGCCGGACCTGATGTCGGTGACCTGGAGCCGCAGCCGGTTCACGCCGAGGATGTAGCGGTTCAGCCAGGTCTCGGTCTCCTGCGCCTGGTCCACGGACCCGACCACCTTGCTGCCGTTCAGCAGCGACGTCCGCACGGTGCCGTCGGTGATGTTTCCGAGCCAGTTCTTCACCCAGTTGCAGCCGGCCGTGTTGATGTCACCCCAGACGACCCCGGCCTTGTCGGCCAGCAGTTCGGCCTCGGCGCGACGAGGACCTTCCGACGGCGGCACCACGTTGAACTGCGGGTGTCCCTTCCCGCCGGTGGCCAGGACGGGTTTCTTGAAGATCCCCCGCCACACATAGTGGGAGAAACCAGCCGGGCCGGACGCGGCAGCGGCGTACGGGGACTGGGGGCCGATGGCCAGCCGGTAGGTGCGGATCGAACCGGGCTGGTTCGAGGAGATGGTGACATTCACCCCCGAGGAGGCGCCGTGGCCGATCTCCTGCCAGCCCGCCGTCGAGGACCAGCGCTGCAACGCCACCCGTGATCCGGCGGCCGGTGCCGGGGTGAGCGTGCCCACGACGGTGAGCGTTCCCTTGGTGTAGTCGGCGGTCCGGAGGCTGGTGATCTTCACCGTGCGCACCGGGGCGGCCGCGACGGATGCCGGGACCGTCGTGGCGTCGGTGACGGAAAGAGCACTCTGGGCCGGGGCAACAGTGCCAGCGCAACCGGTCAGTGACAGGGCCACCGCGAGCAGGCCGAAGTACGGGCGAACGCCCATGGTCAAAAACTCCCTCGAGCCCGGGTGGATCCCGGGGTAGATCACAGCTTGATGAAGACACCCTGCCGGTTCTGACTGCGGATGGCAAGCGAGCGGCTGCTCTGCGTGACACTGGAATGTTCAGGCCGCAACTGGGCACCGGACGATCCCAGGCTGTGGACCTCCGGGCCTTCTGCATGGTTCCGTACTAAGGGCGAACTAACATTGGGGTTGTCGCCCTGACTGGGGGGATCGGTCCACGTCCACAGGCGGCGGACCGGCCCAAGCTCGACTTGGAGATGAACAGAACAGTGACCATCGAGGTCAAGCAGCTCGACCGCGTGGTGATCCGCTTCGCCGGCGACTCCGGCGACGGGATGCAGCTCACGGGGGACAGATTCACGGCGGAAACGGCATCGTTCGGCAATGACCTGTCGACGCTGCCCAACTTCCCCGCAGAGATCCGGGCACCTGCCGGAACTCTGCCGGGCGTGTCGTCGTTCCAGCTCCACTTCGCCGACCACGACATCCTGACGCCTGGTGATGCGCCCGATGTGCTGATCGCGATGAACCCCGCGGCACTGAAGGCGAACCTGGCCGACGTACCGCGCGGCGCCACCCTGATCGTGGACACCGCCGACTTCACCGCCCGGAACCTGAAGCGGATCGGGTACGACGAGAACCCGCTGGAGACGGGTGAGCTCGACAGCTACCACCTGGTCCCGCTGAACCTGACCGGCATGACCGTGGAGTCGGTCAAGGAGTTCGGGCTGACCCGCAAGGACGCCTCCCGCGCGAAGAACATGTACGCGCTCGGTCTCGTCTCCTGGCTGTTCCAGCGGCCGGTCGAGTCGACGATCCTCTTCCTCGAGACCAAGTTCGCCAGCAAGCCCGCCATCCGTGACGCGAACATCGCCGCGTTCCGGGCCGGCTACAACTTCGGCGAGACGGCCGAGGAGTTCTCGGTCCGGTACGAGGTGAAGCCGGCTCGGATGGCCACCGGTACCTACCGGAACATCTCGGGCAACCTCGCGCTGGCCTACGGCCTGGTGGCGGGTGCCCAGCGAGCCGGACTCCCCCTGGTGCTCGGCGCGTACCCCATCACCCCGGCGTCCGACGTACTGCATGAACTGAGCAAGCTCAAGCGGTTCAACGTCACCACGATCCAGGCCGAGGACGAGATCGCCGGGGTCGGCGCCGCTCTGGGCGCCGCGTTCGGCGGCGCGCTCGGCGTGACCACGTCCTCCGGTCCCGGGATCAGCCTGAAGTCCGAGACCATCGGCCTCGGCGTGATGCTCGAACTGCCGCTGGTCGTCTGCGACATCCAGCGCGCCGGCCCCTCGACCGGGATGCCGACCAAGACCGAGCAGGCCGACCTGCTGCAGGTCATGTTCGGGCGCAACGGCGAGGCTCCGCTGCCGGTGATCGCGGCCCAGTCGCCCGCGGACTGCTTCGCGATCGCGGTCGAGGCCGCCCGGATCGCGGTCACCTACCGCACCCCGGTGATGGTGCTGTCCGACGGCTACCTGGCGAACGGGTCCGAGCCCTGGCAGATCCCGGTGATCGAGGACCTGCCGACGGTCGACCCGAACTTCACGGTTGAGCCCAACGCGACCAACGACAAGGGCGAGCCGGTCTACCTCCCTTACCTGCGCGACCCGGAGACCCTGGCTCGCGCCTGGGCGATCCCCGGTACTGCGGGCCTCGACCACCGCATCGGCGGGCTCGAGAAGGAGGACAAGACCGGCAACATCTCCTACGACCCGGCGAACCACGACCTGATGATCCGCACCCGCCAGGCGAAGGTGGACGGCATCACCGTCCCGCCGCTCGAGGTCGACGACCCGGACGGTACGGCGAAGGTGCTGGTCCTCGGCTGGGGTAGCACCTACGGCCCGATCGGCGCGGCCTGCCGCCGGGTCCGCAAGGTCGGCGGCAAGATCGCGCAGGCGCACCTGCGTCATCTGAACCCGTTCCCGGCGAACCTCGGTGACGTGCTGAAGAGCTACGACAAGGTCCTCGTCCCGGAGATGAACCTCGGCCAGCTGGCGATGCTGCTCCGGGCGAAGTACCTGGTCGACGTGGTCTCGTACGCGCAGGTCCGCGGCATGCCGCTCGGCGCCGCCGAGCTCGCCGGGGTGATCGGCAACCTGGTCGAGGAGACCGAGGGGATCGACGACGACGCACGCCACCTGGGCGCGGACGCGGCCGCCGTGACCCACGGCGAGGCGCTGAAAATCGAGCCGAACGGACACCTGCACCACCCGGAGGGAGCACGATGAGCACAGTCGATCTCGGACTGCCGAGTCTGCCTGGCGGACTCCAGGGCGTACCGGCCGCGACCGAACCGCAGAACCGCAAGGAGTACGTGTCGGACCAGGAGGTCCGGTGGTGCCCCGGGTGCGGCGACTACGCAGTACTGGCTGCTTTCCAGGGGTTCCTGCCCGAGCTGGGGATCAAGCGGGAGAACGTGGCGATGGTGTCCGGGATCGGATGCTCCTCGCGCTTCCCGTACTACCTCTCGACGTACGGCATGCACTCCATCCACGGACGGGCGCCGGCGATCGCGACCGGGCTCGCGGTGGCGCGGCCCGACCTCAGCGTCTGGGTGGTGACCGGTGACGGCGACGCGCTGTCGATCGGCGGCAACCACCTGATCCACACGCTGCGGCGGAACGTGAACCTGAAGATCCTGCTGTTCAACAACCGGATCTACGGCCTCACCAAGGGTCAGTACTCGCCGACCTCGGAGACCGGCAAGGTCACCAAGTCGACGCCGATGGGCTCGGTGGACAACCCGTTCAAACCGGTCTCGCTGGCACTCGGCGCGGAGGCGACCTTCGTCGCCAGGACGGTCGACTCCGACCGCAAGCACCTGACCTCGGTACTGCGCGCCGCAGCTGAGCACCGCGGCACGTCCTTCGTGGAGATCTACCAGAACTGCCCGATCTTCAACGACAACGCGTTCGACGCCTTCAAGAACCCGGAGACCCGTGACGACGCGATCATCCCGCTGGTGCACGGCGAACCGATCCGCTTCGGTATCGACGGCCACCTCGGCGTGGTCCGCGACGGCTTCGCCTCACTCGCGGTCCGCGAGGTCGCCGACCTCCCGAACGGCGAAGCCGACCTGGTCGTCCACGACGCCCACACCGAAGACCCGGCCTACGCCTTCGCCCTGTCCCGCCTCACAGACGCCGGCGTACTCCACCGCGCGCCCGTCGGCATCTTCCGCTCGGTGGAACGCCCCGCCTACGACGACCTGGTCCGCCAGCAAGTCGAAACCGCCCAGCAAACCCAAGGCACCGGCGGCGGCCTCCAGTCCCTCCTAACCGGCACCGACACCTGGACCGTCAACTAGCCGGTACTACGTCCCCGCCGCGCCCGCCGTCTTTCACCGACGGCGGGCGCGGCGTCTTTGCGGGTGATGCTGACCACAAAACTGACCGATCGGTTGAAAACTGGCCGGGCGGACAGGACAGTGGTCCGTATGGCAGTGACACCTTTGCGGGAGCGGACCCGGCGGGAGATCGAGCAGCAGGCGATTGTGCTGTTCTCCGACAAGGGGTATCTGGCGACTTCGTTGCAGGACATCGCGACCGCGGCCGGGTGTTCCAAGGCGACCGTGCTCTACCACTTCACCTCGAAGGCCGCTGTGCTGGCTTCCGTGCTGGAGCAACCGTCGGCTCTGCTCGCTGCTCTTCTCGATGAGGCGAGTCAGTTGCCGCCGGCCGAGGCCCAGGAGCGGACCATCAACGGGTTCGTCGACCTGGGCGTCCAGTTCCGCGGGCTGCTCAACGTGCTGAACGAGGTGATCCCGTCGGTGCTGGAGATCCCCGAGCTCGAGGGTCTGGTGGCCGCCGGCGACAGGCTGGCGAGACTGCTGGCCGGGAGCGACGATCCGGAGCAGATCGCGATGGCGGAGTTCGCCATCCACGGGCTGCTCGGCGCGTGCCGGGTCGAGCATCTCCAGTACACCGAGGAACAACTGCGGAACCTCTGCGTGAAGGCGACCCGCCGGCTTCTGACCTGACCCACCTGATCCGACCCTGCACCGCCCGACCCCCTGCGAAACGGACCACTTGAGATGGCGAACCTCCTCTACCGGCTCGGCCGGTTCTCCTACCAACGGCGGCGGCTCGTCGCCGCTGTCTGGGCGGTACTGCTGGCCGTGATCGGCATCGGCGCCCTGACGCTCGGCGGACAGACCACGAACACCTTCTCGATCCCCGGTACCGAGTCGCAGCAAGCACTGGACGCGCTGCAGAAGGAGATCCCGGCCGCCAGCGGCGCCTCCGCCAACATCGTGGTGAAGGCACCGGCCGGCCAGAAGCTGACCGACCCCGCGCTGAAGCAGGACGTCGAGGCAACGGTCGCCACCGCGACCAAGGTCCCCGAGGTCGCCCTCGCGATCGATCCCTTCACCAGCCAGGCGATCAGCCAGGACGGCACCACCGGCCTGATCAACGTGCAGTTCACCAAGTCGGCCGACGAACTGTCGAAAGCCTCCACCGACGCCTTCGACCACCTCGGTACGACGACTCCGAACGGCCTGGAGGTGGTCCCCGGCGGCTCGGTGATCGGGGGCGCTCCCGAGATCGGCCCGACCGAGATCATCGGGGTCGTGGTGGCCGCGGTGGTCCTCGTGATCACCTTCGGCTCACTCCTCGCCGCCGGAATGACGTTGCTCACGGCACTGATCGGCGTCATCGTCGGGATGGCGGCGCTGATCCTGACCACCTCCGTCGTCGACATCTCCTCGACGGCACCGGTGCTCGCGCTGATGCTCGGTCTCGCGGTGGGCATCGACTATGCCCTCTTCATCAGTTCCCGGCACCGAACACAACTCGCGGAAGGCCTCGACGAGGAGGAATCGGTCGCTCGTGCGGTCGCGACCGCCGGCAGTGCGGTCATGTTCGCGGGCGCCACCGTCGTGATCGCTCTGGCCGGCCTCAGCCTGGTCGGCATCTCGTTCCTGACCGCCATGGGCCTGGCCGCGGCCGGCACCGTCCTGACCGCGGTCCTGGTCGCGCTCACCCTGCTGCCCGCGATGCTCGGCTTCCTCGGCAAGCGCGTCCTGCCCCGCAAGATCCGGCACGCGGCCGAGCCGGCCAAGCTGACCAAGGAGGGCTTCGGCTTCCGCTGGGCCCGGTTCGTCACCCGCTTCCGGGTCCCGGTCGTCGCCGTCGGCGTGATCGGCCTCGGCGTCCTGGCGATTCCCACCGTCGACCTCCAACTCGCCCTTCCCGACGGCGCCACCGCCGCGGCGGGCTCCAACCAGCGGGTCGCCTACGACCTGAGCGCCGCCGCCTTCGGACCCGGCTCCAACGGTCCCCTGGTCGTCGTTGTCACCGGCAACAATGCCGCCACCGCGAGCTCCTTGGCCGAGCAGGTCGCAACCACGGCAAAGGGCCTGGACGACGTCGTCGCGGTCCAGGCCGGCGCGGCCAGCGAGAGCGGTACGACGCGACTCGTGACCGTGATCCCCGCGAGCAGCCCGTCCAGCGCGGAGACCGCCGACCTGGTGGGCACCCTTCGTGATGCGATCCACCCGCTGGCGACCGATGGTTCCACCATCGCCGTGACCGGTAACACCGCGGTCGGGGTGGACGTGTCGAACAAGCTGAGCGCCGCGCTTCCGACGTACCTGATCGTCGTGATCGGACTGTCGTTCCTGCTGTTGCTGGTGGCGTTCCGCTCGGTCCTGGTTCCGCTGAAGGCGGCGCTCGGGTTCCTGCTCACCATCGGCGCGACCCTCGGCATCACCGTCGCGGTGTTCCAGAAGGGCTGGGGCGCGAGCCTGCTCGGGATCGACGTGCCGGCGCCGATGGTCAGCTTCCTGCCGATCATCATGATCGGGGTGCTGTTCGGCCTGGCGATGGACTACGAGGTGTTCATCGTGTCCCGGGTGCGGGAGGAGTTCGTGCACGGCAAGCACGCGACCGAGGCGGCGATCGAGGGCCTCGGGCACGGCGCCCGAGTGGTCACCGCCGCCGCGCTGATCATGGCCTCGGTGTTCGCCGGCTTCATCCTGGTGCACGACCCGATCATCAAGACGATCGGCTTCGGCCTCACGATCGGCGTCCTGATCGACGCCTTCGTGGTTCGGATGACGCTCGTCCCCGCCATCCTCTCGCTGCTTGGCGACCGCGCCTGGTCCTTCCCGAAGTGGCTCGACCGGATCACCCCCAAGGTCGACATCGAAGGCGAAGCACTCCGCCCCGAGGCCACTCGGGACAAGGAACTCGTCGACGCCTGAGGTGGATGTCCTTTCCACCGGCGCTTGTTCGTTCCCTTGGTGAGGGACCACAGTGGGCCCTGAGGTGGACGAAGGAGTGTTCCGATGGCGCAGTACCTCGCAATGACCTACACCGCGGACGTGGACTGGTGGGCTCCCGAGCAGGCGGACGAGCTCGCGGAGTACCGCCAGTTCGGCGTGGACAACGCCGACAGCATCCGCGCGAGCGCAGTACTGCACCCGACCAGTACGGCGACTGTCGTACGGGTGGAGGGTGCTCGGGGCGGCAAGGTGGTCACGACTGACGGGCCGTACGCCGAGACCAAGGAAGCGCTGACCGGGTACTACCTGATCGAGGCGGCAGATCTGGAAGAAGCGATCGCGATCGCTGCCAAGCTCCCCGCGGCCTGGAACGGTGCCGTCGAGGTGCGACCGGTCATCCTGGCCAAATAGTCAGTCGTGGAACCTGTCGAGGAAACCGTTGCCGAGACGGTCCGGGTCGAGGGCGCACGCATCCTGGCGACCTTGATCCGGACCGTCGGCGACGTGCAGCTCGCGGAGGACGCCGTACAGGAGGCGTCCCTGGCGGCCCTCGGCGCCTGGCCGGTGACGGGAGTGCCGCCGCAGCCGCGCGCCTGGCTCACGGTCACTGCGCGGAGGAAGGCGATCGACATCATCCGGCGCGAGCGGGTCCGCCCGGACAAGGAGCGGGACGGACTGCGGATGATCGAACTCAGCGCGTCTGACCTGCCGCCGGATGAAGTCGTCCAGGACGACCTCCTGCGACTGATCTTCACCTGCTGTCATCCCACGCTCTCACCGCCGACCCGGATCGCCCTGGCCCTGCGAACGCTCTGTGGTCTCTCGCCAGTGCAGATCGCCGCCGTACTGCTCACCACCGAAGCCGCGACCACGAAGCGCCTGACCCGGGCTCGCCAGAAGATCGCGGCCGCCAACATCCCGTACCGAGTACCCGCCGAGGATGAACTGGCCGATCGGCTGCCGGCGGTGTGCGGGGTGATCCACAGCCTCTACACAGCAGGCCATGCACCCATCGAGGGACGCGCCGCGTACGACGTGGACGCCTGTGCCGAGGCGGTTCGCCTGGCCGAACTCCTGCACAACCTCTTGCCGGACCAGCCGATGCCCGCCTCAGTCCTGGCGCTCCTGCTCCTCACCGAAGCTCGCAGACCTGCACGACTCGACGAACAGGGCACGGTCGTGACGCTCGAAAAACAGGACCGTGAGCTGTGGGACGCCCAGGCGATCTCCCGCGGCATCACGCTCCTGAACGACTCACTACGCCGGTCAAACGCGCAGGCAGACGCTTACCAACTGCAGGCCGCCATCGCCGCCGAGCACGCCCGCGCCCCCAGCTATGCCGAGACCGACTGGCCAGAAATCCTGCGGCTCTACGACCTGCTCTTATCGATAGCCCCCAGCCCTGCCGCAGGCCTCGCACGGGTAGTAGCGGCAGCCGAAGCAACCGACCCCGCCACCGGCCTCGCCCTCCTCGCAGAGCTCCCACCCAACCCCCGCTGGCACGCAGTCCGCGCCGAACTACTAGCCCGCGAGGGCCGCTACGCCGAAGCAGCCGAAGCCCTCACCAAATCCCTCGCAGGCCCCGCAACCCACCCCGAACGCACCCACCGCAAATGCCGCCGAACCACCTTCCTCAACCTCGCCGGTCTAGATGAACTGGCTGATGGTGTGGATGATCAGGCCGACGAGGGCGCCGACTACGGTGCCGTTGATGCGGATGAACTGGAGGTCGCGGCCGACGTGGAGTTCGATGCGGGCTGAGGCTTCGCGGCCGTCCCAGCGTTCGATGGTGTCGGAGATGATGGAGACGATCTCGTTGCCGTAGGTGCGGACGACGTACCCGACCGCCTCGGCGGCGCGCGTGTCGACCTTCGTACGGAGGTCCTCGTCGGTCTGCAGGCGGTTGCCGAGGTCCTTGATGGCCTGGGTCGCCCGTGCCCGGAGCGGTCCTTCGGGGTCGGAGATCGCGCCGATCAGGGCCGTTCGTACTGCGTCCCAGACCGCCGTCAGGCTGTTCCCCATGTCCGGGTGGCTCAGCATCCGGCGTTTGAAGGTCTCGAACCGTTCCATCATCTCGGGATCGTTCTGCAGATCCTCCGCGAGCTGGTTCAGCAACCGGTCGATCGCCTTGCGGGCCGGATGCGCCGGATCGTCCCGTACTCCGGCCAGCCAGGTCAGCGCCTCCTTGTGGATCCTGTCGATCACCAAGGTGTCGACCCAGCGGGGAGACCAGCGGGGCGCACGCGGACCGACCACCTCGCCCAGGGTTTCGCGGTTCTCCGACAGCCAGTCGTACGCCTCGACCATCAGCAGGTCGAACAGCGCGTGGTGAGCGCCGTCGTCGACCACCGACTGGAGGAAGTGCCCGGCGATCGGGCTGAGCGGCTCCTCGGCGAACCGCGGCAGCAGCGATCCCTGCACGAACGCGGTCACATCGTCGTCGCCGAGCTTCGGCAGCGCCGCGCCGATCGTCCGGGCACCCTCCGCCACGATCCGCTCGGCATGGTTGCCCCCGGCAAGCCATTCGCCGGCCCGGCGGCTCACCTCGGCGGTGCGCATCTTCTCCCCGACCACCTGCTCGGAGAGGAAGTTCTCGGTGACGAACTGCTCGAGGCTCTCGGCCAGGCTGTCCTTGCGGGTCGGCACGATCGCCGTGTGCGGGATCGGCAGCCCGAGCGGATGCCGGAACAGGGCGGTCACGGCGAACCAGTCCGCCAGCGCACCCACCATCGCGGCCTCCGCTGCCGCGTTCACATAGCCCCAGCCGCCATCTCGATGAACGGTCAGCAGGAACACCACGGCCGCGAACACCAACAGTGACAGTGCCACCATCCGCATCTGCCGCAGCCCTCGCCGCCGCACCAGATCGGGCTCACTCAACACCAACGTCGCCATACCCCGATCTAACCAACTCCCTGGTCAGAACGTCCGAACAACCGTAGGGCGGGCCCCGCGGTTCTTCGGACGCAAGGGCTTCAGACGGCGATGCGCTCCCGTTGCGAGGTGCGGCGGTCCATCAGGCCGGACACGATTGCCAAGCCCAGGCCCGCGACGGCTAGGGCAGCGCCAACCCGGCTGGGCCACTCGTAGCCATAGCCGGCAGACAGTACGACGCTGCCGAGCCAGGCGCCGAGCGCATTCGCCACGTTGAGCGTCGAGTGGTTCAAAGAGGCTGCGAGTGACTGACCTTCGTGGGCAACATCCATCAACCGGGTCTGCAGAGCCGGGATCAGGATGCTCGCCGAGAACCCCATCGCGAACACCGCGACGAGTGCGCCCGGCTTGCTCTGCGCGAGCCACCCGAAGGTACCGAGAACCACGGTCACCGCCACCAACCCGCCGTACAGGCTCGGCATCAGGGCGCGGTCGGCGAGGCGGCCGCCGACGAGGGTGCCGCCGGTCATGCCGACGCCGTACACGGCCAGCACGATCGTCACGGCGGCCTCGCTGAAGCCGGCCAGATCCGTCATCGTCGGGGTGATGTAGGAGTAGGTGGCGAACATGCCGCCGAAACCGACCATGCCGACCAGCAGCGCCATCCACACCTGCGGCCGGGCCAGCGCGCTCAGCTCGCTGCGCACGTTCACATCGCTGCCGACCGGCTGTGGCGCCACCCAGAACCAGACCGCCACCAGCGTCAGCAACCCGAGCACACCGACCGCCAGGAAGGGCACCTGCCAGCCGAGTTGCTGCCCGAGCAAGGTGGTCAGCGGGACACCGATGATGTTCGCGATCGGCAGCCCGACCATGATCATCGAGACGGCCCAGGCGCGGCGGTTCGCGGGGACCATCGACGCACCGACCACGGCTCCGATGCCGAAGAAGGCACCGTGCGGCAGGCCAGACAGGAACCGGGCCGCCATCAGCAGTTCGTAGCTGTTGGCAACGGCCGACAGCACGTTGCCGATGACGAAAACGCCCATCAACCCGAGCAGCAACCGCTTCCGGCCGGTCCGCGCACCGAGCGCCGCGATCACCGGCGCCCCGACCACCACGCCGATCGCGTACGCCGAGACGATGTGCCCGGCGGTCGGGATGGAGATGCCGACGCCCTCCGCGATCTGCGGCAGCAGGCCCATCGTCACGAATTCGGTGGTCCCGATCGCGAAACCCCCGGTCGCCAGTGCCAGCAAAGCCAGCCCCAGCCGCCTCGAGGTCACGGGATTGTCAGGAGTCATCGAAGATGTCACGCCTGATTGTCGCATCAGCCGCGGGCTGGCTCCGAATCCGCGCACGGCCATTGAGACACGCAGGCGAGCCGTGAAAGCATCCGGCATGGCCAACTACGGCGACCATCAGTTGAGCATCTACGTGCAGGGCATGTTCCAGGACACCCGACCGGAGATCACCACCGATCTGTCCCGGCTGGAGTCCCAGGCAGCCGCGAATCTCAGCGCGGAGGCGATGGGCTACATCGTTCCCAGCGCCGGCAGCGGCTCGACCGCGCGAGCCAACCTGGCCGCGTTCGAGCGGTGGCGGCTGGTCCCGCGAATGCTCCGCGGCAGCACCGAGCGGGATCTGTCCTGCACGATCCTCGGCACGAAGATGCCGGCGCCCGTGGTGATCGCTCCGGTCGGCGTGCAGACGCTCGCTCACCCCGAGGGCGAGCTGGCGACGGCACGAGCGGCCAGCGCGCTCGGGTTGACCTACACGCATTCCACCCAGGCCAGCCACTCGTTCGAGCAGATCGAGGCGGACAGCAAGTGGTACCAGCTGTACTGGCCGACCGACAAGGACGTCTGCCTGAGCTTCCTGCAGAGGGCGAAGGACAACGGCTACTCGGTCCTGGTGGTCACCCTGGACACCGGGACGATCGGCTGGCGTCCCGCGGACCTGGACCGCGGCTTCCTGCCCTTCCTCACCGGCGAGGGCCTGGCGAACTACTTCACCGATCCCGCGTTCCGCGCGAAGCTGGCCAAGCCGCTCGAGGAGGACCCGACCGCGGCGGTGATGCACTGGGCCCAGATGTTCCCGAACGTCGGACTGAGCTGGGACGAGCTGTCCTTCCTCCGCGACAACTGGGAAGGCCCGATCGTCCTGAAGGGCATCACGTCGGTCGAGGACGCCAAGCTCGCCGCCGAACACGGTGTCGACGGCCTGGTGGTCTCGAACCACGGTGGTCGCCAGGTCGACGGCGCGGTCGCTTCCCTCGACGCCCTGCCGGCCATCGCCGACGCGGTCGGCGAGCAACTGACCGTCCTCTTCGACTCAGGCGTCCGCACCGGCGCGGACGCGGCCAAGGCCCTCGCCCTCGGCGCGAAGGCCGTCCTCCTCGGCCGCCCCTTCCTGTACGGTCTCGCCCTGGCCGGCCAGGCAGGCGTCGAGCACGTACTGCGCTGTCTGCTGGCTGAGCTCGATCTCACCCTCGCCCTCTCGGGCTACGCCAACCACCGCGAACTCAACCGTACGTCGGTGATTCCCGCGTGACCGGGGTGGTGGGGCGGGGAAGGAATCAGCCAGCGGTGATCTTCGACCTCGACGACACCTTGTTCGACCACACCACGTCGGCGAGCAACGCGATCCGGACCTGGTTCCCGACGCTCGGCGTGACCTTCACGGACAACCTGCTGACCAAGTGGTTCGAGATCGAGCGGGTGAACTTCGACAGCTGGCTGGCCGGACGGCTGACCCACCAAGGCCAGCGCCGCGGCCGGCTGGTGGACTTCCTCCCGGTGATCGGGCAGCCGGTACCGGCGACCGATGCCGAGCTGGACGAGATCTTCGCGGGCTACCTCGATCACTATCGGCAGAACTGGGCCGCCTTCGACGATGCCCGGCCCGCGCTGGAAGTTGCCCGCAGCAACGGCTGGCGCATCGGCGTGCTGACCAACGGGAGCACCCTGCAGCAGCACGCCAAGCTGACCGCGATCGGTCTCGCCGAACTGGTGGACATCGTCTCCACCTCCGAGAGCCTGGGGTTCAGCAAGCCCGCGCCCGAGGCGTACCACCTCACCTGCGAGGCACTCGGCGTCGAGCCGGCCGACACGATGATGATCGGCGACAACCTGGAGCTGGACGTGCTGGCGGCACGACGGGCCGGGCTGACCGCGCATCACCTCGACCGGTCGGCCGGAATCACCCTCGCCCTGCTGATCCGTCGTACCGGCTCAGCAGGGCGTTGACGAAGGTCAGATGCCGCAGTTCGGGGCCGACCAAAAGTTGCTGGTCCTGATGTCTAGGTGGGTGTGGTCGTTGTGACCGGGGTAGCCGGGGCCGAGGATGCCGCCGAAACCGTGGTAGCGCGCCTGCTTGGCCAAGGTGCAGAACGAGTGGACGCCGACCAGATCGGCGGACCGGCCGTACAGGTGCTGGCTGTTGCTCGCGCCGCCGACCGCGTTGTTGCAGGGGACGCTGCGGAAGCCGCTGGTGATGTTCAGCGCCTGGTCGCCGAGCGCGTGCCGCATCGCCTCTAGCTGCCACATGGTCTGCAATGCGTTCGCCCTGGTCGCGGCTTCGGACAGCGGGCCACCGTCGTACCCACTGCCGCCGCAGCCGTCGTCGAGCTCGGCGTAAGTGAAGTGGATGGGCGTACAGTCATCGTCCTGCAGCGCGTAGATCTTGCTGAAGGTCGCCTGGCCGGCGATTCCGTCCGCACCCAGCCCGTACGCCGACTGGAACCGTTGCACCGCCGCCTTGGTGGCCGGCCCGAAGGCACCGTCCGCCGCGATATGACCCCCGTACGCCGGATAGCCGGCGACCCGGATCTGCAACTGACGGACATCCTCGCCACTGGCGCCTTCAGCCAGAGTGCGGCTCCACGTGTAACAACCGTCGGCATGGGCCTCGGTCGCCGTCACCACCGAGGTGACCACTGTCGTGCCGAGCATCGCCGCGAACAGGGCGAGCACGGCCAGGATCCTGGGCAGGGGTTTGCTGATCAGCTGGGACATCGGAGTACCTCCGGGGACGCGATGGGGCGAAACGCGTTGTCACCCGCCAGCTTGCCGCCACAATCTGCCGCTTGACCAGGGCCTGAAGAAACTTTTCTACGACATCGGCGTGTACACCGGGCAACCAAACCCGGGTTCCAACTGGTCAGCCATGATGTGACCATCGATGAGAGCACGCTCACCGTGCGTGCCGGGGGAACGGGGCGACCGGTGACATCTGCGGAGAGCTTTGACGCTTTCGTGCTGGCGAGGTCGCGCAGACTGCTGCGCACCGCCTACTTGCTGACCCAGGATCACGCCCTGGCCGAGGACCTGGTGCAGACCGCGCTGGCCAAGGCGTGGTTCTCCTGGACCCGGATCGAGGGCGGTGACCCGGAGCCCTACGTCCGCAAGATCATGGTCAACACCTTCGCGACCTGGTGGCGGCGCCGCTGGAACGGTGAACACCCGACCGACGAGCTGCCCGAGGTCGCAGTACCGGCTGAATCCAGCGAGCGCACCGATGTCTGGCAAGCGCTGCAACGGCTGCCGCGGCGGCAGCGGGCCGTCGTAGTACTGCGCTTCTACGAGGACCTCTCCGAGGCCGAGACCGCCCGGGTGCTCGGCTGCAGCGCCGGCACGGTGAAGAGCCAGACGAGCAAGGCCTTCGCCAAACTCCGCCTCGACCCTGCCCTGCTCTCCGATCCCTCCGGCTCCCCTGCCGAACCCTCTGGCTCCGCGGCCGACCAGGAGACCCTCCGATGAACCTCACCGACCTGCGCGCCGAACTGACCAACCGCGCGTCCGAGCCCGACGACCGGCCTACCGACCTGCTGCCCGGCGTCCACCGCAAGATCACCCGGACCAAGCGCCGCCGCGTCGCCACCGCCGGCGCCGCCGTCATCGCCATCGCGGCACTGGCCTTCGTCCCTTCCCTCACCAACAACACCGCTCCGGAGCCCGCCCAGCCCCCGGCCGACTACACCAAGGACGGCATCACCCT
The DNA here is from genome assembly GCF_035687465.1 of Kribbella sp. NCBI lineage: Bacteria > Bacillati > Actinomycetota > Actinomycetes > Propionibacteriales > Kribbellaceae > Kribbella > Kribbella sp. The sequence goes on along the minus strand of NZ_DASRXP010000322.1, from coordinate 13,588 downwards.
GGTCGGCGTCGATGGCGACAACAGGCTGGAGAAGGGCTGGATCGGCAGGGAGGGCGAATCCGAGCTCAGGTTCCAATGGACGCCGACCAGTCACAGCATCGCGCTGTATCCCTACTGCCGATCTCTGAACGGCCGCTCGCTGGTCATCCAGTTCAACGGCCGCCAGGCCACCAACGAGCAATGTGCCGACAGCGGGACCGCACCTGAGCATTGGGTTCCGCTCGACGTCGACAACAGCATCTGGCTCGACGCGCCGGTGGGGAAACCGATCCAGGTCACGGCCCACATCGTCGACGACGCGGGCCGGATCATCCAGGACGAGACGACCCAACTCGCCGTCGGCCTCTACACCACCCCCGAACTGCAGCTACCAGGAGCACCGAACCGGATCGCGCCGGAGAGCCCGGATGACTTCGTCAAGAACGACATCCGGTACCGCGCCAAGGTCGGCGGCGACACCCTCAAGGCGGCCACGATCGGCGATCGCGGCCAGACGACACTGAAGTTTCGCTACACCGCCAGCGGCGCACCTGTGAGTTTGCGGACCTTCTGTACTGCGAACACCGCGGGCGCCGGCGAAGCGGAGTACCAGCTCTCCATCCAGATCGGCGGCGTCGGCGAGCGTGGGCCGAGTTGCGGTGGGAGCTCGACCTCGACCGACGCCGGTGGGAGCGGAGGTTCAACGCTTGCGGACGCCTTCAAGGCCGGCCAGACCTACGACATCACCGTCAGACTGCAGGACCGGAACGGCAAGCCGGTCACGATGCCGCAGGTCTACCTCGGCCTCGGCATCTACGAGAAGGGCGCCCAGCGCACCGTTGACGGCACATCCTTGGACGAGGTGGTCGAGCAGGGCGGCTACACCTACAAGCTCGGCGAGGTGAAGACCGTCGACGCCACGAAGACCAAGGTCCTGAAGATCGACACCCCAGCCGACAAGCCGTACCTGATCACCTACGGCAGCTCGGATCTCGGCCCCAACGGCGGCACCGTCACCCTAGGCCTGGACGGCGAGGACACCGGAGGAAGCTTCGGCTCAGGCGGCGCCGGCTTCGGCACGACGGGCCAACCCGCCGGCCCGGCCTCCGCCGCAACCCTCACTCTCGACGGCACCGCCACCAAGGGCAAACTCATCCTGGCCATCTACCTACCGACCGAGTAGGGCCGGCGTCAGACCCAGGAATGGAGGTTGGCGGCGTCGGTGGTCAGTTGGGCGATCGAGTCGTCGGCGACGAACTCGAGCAGGGCGTTGATCTCCCGGGGCTCAGCCGCCAGGCGGTCCAGCACCGGGCGCCAGAGGGACTCGCGGGCCGCCAGCGGCAGACGGTTGTTGGAGGGCCACCAGGAGAAGACGTGGACGGTGCTGAGCCACGGCATCAGCGCCTCCAGTTGCTCCAGGCACTCCACATCGTTCAGATCCACCGGCGGTTGCCAGTACGTCGTGAGGTTGGGCGCACCGACATCGAGCAGCAGTGTGATGGTGGAATCCACCTCGTCGGTCAGCGTGCCCCGATGGAACTCCATCGCGATCTCGATCCCGGACCCGGCCGCCACATCCGCCAGCTCGGCCAGCCCCCGGGTCACGGCCATCCGGTCGCCCACCCCGGCTTCCGCAGTACCGACTGTCCCCGCCCAGACGCGGATCCGGGGAGCTCCCAGTTCGGCGGCGGTGGTGACCGCAGTACGGATCTCTTCGCGGTCGACACTGCCGGCCCGCAGGTAGGAACCGTAGGCCGCCACGGCCAGCCCGTTGTCCTCGCAGAGGGCGCGGGCCTTGCGCGCAGCCGGTAGATCACCGAGCGGCACATGGACGTCGCCACCCCATTCGACGGCGGCCAGCCCTGCCTGCACCGCGACCTCGACGACCTCCTCGACAGCCAACTGACGGAACGTCACCGAGACCAAACCGGTCCTCACACCCACGCGTGCCTCCTCGTGTCTCTTCCCCTATCCAACCTCATCGGTCCAGCGCGTCTCACGTCATGAGCAAAGTGATTGGACGGCACTGACGGAAGGCCTACACTCGCAGACGTGCCAGAGCAGCGGAGTGGGATGATCTACGGCTTCGCCGCCTACCTGCTGTGGGGGATCTTCCCGCTCTACTGGAGATTGCTGGACCATTCCGGCGCACTCGAACTGCTGGCCCAGCGGATCCTCTGGTCGCTTGTCACGATCGCCTTACTGGTTCTCGTACTACGACGCTTCGGTCAGGTGCGGGCGCTGCTCGCGGAGCCCCGGCGGAGGTGGTCCCTGGTCGCCGCCGCGTTCCTGGTCTCGATCAACTGGGGCGCCTTCATCTGGGCCGTGAACCACGACCGGGTCGTCGAGACGTCGCTGGGGTACTTCATCACCCCGCTGTTCACCGTGCTGCTCGGCGTCTTCGTCTTGAAGGAGCGACTCAGGGGCGCCCAGTGGATCGCCCTGGCCATCGCCTTCGTCGCCGTGGTCGGGCTGACGATCGAGAACGGGCGGCCGCCATGGGTGGCGATCATCCTGACCTTCTCGTTCGGGTTCTACGGGCTGGCCAAGAAGAAGGCCGGCGCCGGCGCGCTGGAGGGGATGGCGATCGAGTCGGCCACGGTGGCTCCGCTCGCGCTGATCACCGTTGTGGTGCTGGGATTCCAGGGCCAGTCGACGGTGACGCACGACGGTCCGGGCTACCTGGCGCTGGTGCTGCTGACGGGACCCATCACCGCAGTACCGCTGCTGCTCTTCGGGGCCGCTGCGACCCGGATCTCGATGACCACGCTCGGATTGCTGAACTACATCGCACCGATCATGCAGTTCGTCATCGGGGTCCTGATCTTCCACGAGCGGATGACGCCGATGCGGTGGGCCGGATTCGGTCTGGTCTGGCTGGCGCTGGTGATCTTCACCTGGGACGGGCTCACCCGCCGGCGGCGTACGGTGGCACTCGAGGTGGCCGCTTCCGCAGCGTGACACTATGAGCGCCGATTGCTACTAAGGGCAACCTAAGCCTTATGGCGTTCATCTAACCTTCACCCGGCTCCCTTCTCGGCTCCTTAGCCTCGCGGCGTCCGCTGCAATCCTTTGCGAGAAGTCGGAGTACTGCGAGTGAGCCCCAAGCTGCTGCCGCTGATCAGTCAGATCGGCACCCGTCACGGATCCCGGTCCTACCGCACCTGTGAACTCAAGTGCGCCAACCAGTGTGACCACCCCGAGCCGAACACTTCCGGCAACGAGCACATCCAGACCGTGCTGCGGTCGGCCTTCTCCCGGCGCGGGATGCTGAAGGTCGGCGTCGCGGGTGTCGCGGCCGCCGGGGTCGGCGCGCTGGTCTCGAGGGGCAACCCCGCCGCGGCGAACTTCTCGACCATCGCGGGCGGCGACAAGGGCAACGGTGCGTTCCCGGGCTTCGGCAGTGCCGGCCGGGGCGAACTGAGCCACAGCGTGGTGCCGCCGAGCCGCAAGGACGACATCGTCATCCCGAAGGGTTACCAGCAGGCCGTCATCATCGCCTGGGGCGACCCGGTGGTGCCGGGCGCGCCGAAGTTCGACGTGAACAGGCAGACGCCCGAGGCACAGGCCAAGCAGTTCGGCTACAACAACGACTACACGATGATCGTGCCGCTGCGCGATGACCGGAAGGCGTTGCTGGTCTGCAACCACGAGTACACCGACGAGAACCTGATGTTCCCGACCGGCAAGTACGACGCCAAGACGATCGCGAAGATCGGCCTGGCCGCGCACGGCATGTCGGTGGTCCAGATCGACCGGGTCTCCCGCACCGGCCAGTGGCGCCGCGACAGCCACGCCGGCTCGTACAACCGCCGGATCACCGCCACCACCAAGTTCGACGTGGTCGGCCCGGCCGCCGCCGACCCCCGGGTCGGAAAGGTTGCCTACGGCACCTTCGGGAACTGCGCGGGCGGCGTCACGCCGTGGGGCACGATCCTGTCCGGCGAGGAGAACTTCAACGGGTACTTCGATGTCACCGGCACCGTGCCGGCGGAGTACGTCGACAGCTACAAGCGGTACGGCGTACCGACGACCGTGACCAAGTCCGCACGGCGGTGGAGCATCGTCGACGAGCGCTTCGACCTGTCCAAGAACCCGACCGAGGTATTCCGCACCGGCTGGATCGTCGAGGTCGACCCGTACGACCCGAAGTCGACGCCGAAGAAGCGCACCATGCTCGGCCGGATGAAGCACGAGGGCGCCACCACGACCATCACCGCCGACGGCCGGATCGCGGTCTACCTCGGTGATGACGAGAAGGGCGAGTACATCTACAAGTTCGTTTCGACCGGTACGTACGACGAGAACAACCGGAAGGCGAACTTCCGCCTGCTCGACGAGGGCACCCTGTACGTCGCCAAGTTCACCGGCGACGGCGCCGAGGACGGCCTGTTCGACGGCACCGGCCAGTGGATCCCGCTGACCACGGACAAGAAGTCGTTCATCGACGGCCTGTCCGTCGCGGAGGTACTGATCAACACCCGGGCTGCCGCCGACAAGGTCGCCCCGACCCGGATGGATCGCCCCGAGGACGTCGAGCGCAACCCGATCAACGGCCGGATCTACGCGGCGCTGACGAACAACGACACCCGCGGCTCCAAGTTCCCGGCGGACGAGGCCAACCCGGTCGTCACCTCGCACACCCGCGACACCCTCGACGGCCCACTGATCGAGAAGGCCGGCAACCGCAACGGCTACATCCTGGAGCTCACCGAGGAGGGCGACGACGCGGCCAAGACCGGCTTCTTCTGGACCCTGTTCCTGGTCTGCGGCGACCCGACCGCCCAGGAGACCTACTTCGGCGGCTACGACAAGTCGAAGGTCAGCCCGATCTCCTGCCCGGACAACGTCGCCTTCGACGGCTCCGGCAACCTGTGGATCTCGACCGACGGCAACGTGCTCGGCTCCAACGACGGCATCTTCACCGTCCCGGTGGCCGGCCCGAAGCGCGGTCAGGTGAAGCAGTTCCTCTCGGTACCGTTCGCCTCCGAGGCCTGCGGCCCGCTGGTCAGCGAGGACGACAAGACCGCCTTCGTCGCCGTCCAGCACCCGGGCGAGACCGACGGCGCCACCTTCGAGAAGCCCACCTCGACCTGGCCGCACACCCACAAGTTCCCCCGCCCGGCAATCTCCTGCGTCTGGCGCAAAGACGGCGGCCGCGTAGGCAGCTGATTTCCACGCTTACGTCCGAAGAACCGTAGGGCAGGACCCTCGGTTCTTCGGACGTAAGGGGTTCTAGACGGAGCGGGTGACGACCAGGTCGCAGAGGGATTCGAGGGCCGAGCGGGGTGGGCCTTCGGGGAGGTCTTCCAGCAGTTTGCGGGCGTCGTTGGCGCGGCGGCGTACGTCGTCCTCGGCCTGGCGGAGGGAAGAGTGCTCCCGCAGTACTGCGAGGGTCTCGGCCAGCCGGGCGTCGTCGGTCAGGTCGGAGTCGAGGAGTTCGAGCAGCCGCGCGTCGGCCGGGTCCGTGGCGTCGGCCTGGGCGCGGAAGATCAGCACGGGCAGCGTCGGAACACCTTCCCGCAGATCGGTGCCGGGCGTCTTCCCGGACTGACCGGACTCCGACGTCACGTCCAGGATGTCGTCGGCGAGCTGGAAGGCGACGCCGATCTCCTCGCCGAAGGCTCGCAAGGTCTCCTGGATCTCATCGGAGGCACCGGCGAACCGGGCACCGAAGAGAACCGAAGTCGCGATCAGCGAGCCGGTCTTGTCCGCGACCACCGAGAGGTAGTGCGCGAGTGGGTCCTGTCCCTCGGTGACGCCGAGGGTCTCCCGGATCTGGCCCTCGACCAGCCGCCCGAAGGTACGGGCCTGGATCCGCACAGCTTCCGGCCCGAGCGAAGCGACCAGGTCGGAGGCCCGGGCGAACAGCCAGTCCCCGGTCAGGATGGCGACCGAGTTGTCCCAGCGCGCGTTCGCGGTGGACGCGCCCCGGCGCAGCGCGGCCTCGTCCATCACGTCGTCGTGGTACAGCGTCGCCACGTGGGTGAGCTCGACCACGACGGCGGCGTCCACCACCTCGGTGGCGGTCGGCGTCGGACCGAACTCCGCGGCCAGCAGGACCAGCAGCGGGCGGAACCGCTTGCCGCCGGCAACCATGACGTGCTGGGCCGCCTCGGTGACGAACGGGGCCTCGGACCGGGCGGAGTCGCGGAGCGCCTGCTCGACCGCGTCCAGCCCAGCACGAACCCGGGATTCGAGCGCCGCGTCGACGAACTCGAACCCCAGGCTCTCGGCGGGGGTCGGGCTCAACGGATGAACTCACCTGCTCGGGCCGCCAGGTCGAGCACCGGGCCGGGAACCAGCCCGAGCACCACCGTGGCGGCGAGACCCAGGGCCACCGCCGTCGTGGTCTGCCACCCGGGCAACGCCACGTCCGGGCTGTCGGCCGGCAGGTCGGAGAAGAACATCAGCACGATCACGCGGACGTAGAAGAACGCGGCGACCAGGCTGCACAGCACCGCCACCACGACCAGCGGCCAGGCGCCACCGGTCCAGGCCGCGGTGAACACGGCCCACTTGCCGGTGAAGCCCGAGGTCAGCGGGATGCCGGCGAAGGCGAGCAGGAAGAAGGCGAAGATGCCCGCGAGCAGCGGTGACTTCTTGCCCAGGCCGGCCCAGCGGGACAGGTGGGTGGCCTCGCCGCCCGCGTCCCGGACCAGCGTGACCAGGGCGAAGGCCCCGATCGTGGCGAAGCCGTAGGTCACCAGATAGAACAGCACCGCCTGGGTCGAGGTGATCCCGTGGGTGACGCCGCTGCTGGCCTGGGCCAGCCCGACGAACGCGGTCAGCAGGAAGCCGGCGTGCGCGATCGACGAGTAGGCGAGCATCCGCTTCACGTCGGTCTGGGTGATCGCCACGATCGAGCCGACCACCATGGTCAGGATGGCCACGATCCACATCATCGGCGCCCAGTCCCAGCGGGTCCCGCCGAGAGCGACGTAGAACACCCGCATCAGCCCGATGAACGCGGCGATCTTGGTGCAGGCGGCCATGAACCCGGTGACCGGGGTCGGCGCTCCCTGGTACACGTCCGGGGTCCAGGAGTGGAACGGGACCGCACCGACCTTGAACAGCAGGCCGACCGCGACCAGACCGGTTCCGGCCAGCAGGATGGCGTCGCCACCCGTCTGGGTGGCCAGCGCGTCCGCGATCCCGCCGAGCGACATCGTCCCGGCGTACCCGTAGAGCAGGGCGATGCCGAAGAGCAGGAAGGCCGAGGCGAAGGCGCCGAGCAGGAAGTACTTCATCGCGGCTTCCTGCGAGATCAGCCGGCGGCGGCGCGCCAGCCCGCAGAGCAGGTAGAGCGGCAGCGAGAAGACCTCGAGTGCGACGAACAGCACCAGCAGGTCGTTGGCCGACGCGAACAGCATCATGCCGCCGACCGCGAACAGCGTCAGCGGGAAGACCTCGGTGTGCTCGACCCGGGCTGCCGTGCCTTCGCGCTCGGCCTCACTGCCCGGTACTGCGGCCGCCTGGCCTGCGAAAGCGGACAATCCACCGTCGACCGAGCGTTCCGCGAACAGCAGCAGACTGATCAGCGTCAGTGCGAGCAACGTGACCCAGGTGAACAGCGCCGGGCCGTCCACCGAGATGGCGCCCTGGGCCGCGATCAGCTTCTTGTCGTCGACCATCAGCAGGATGGTCAGCACACCGGCCACGACCAGGCCGACGACGGCGATCGCCACCTGGACCATGTGCCGCAACGCGCGCGGCAGGAACGCCTCCGCGAGAACCCCGACGCAGGCCGCACCGAACACGACGAGCAGCGGCATCAACTCGTTGTACTCGATCTTCGGCGCGGTGAAGTCCGCCAACGGCGTCACCAGCACAGCCTGTGGCAACAGCTGGAAACTCACTTCTGTCCCTCCGTCACGGGGATCTCCGGGGCCTTGTCGCTGACACCCACGCGCTGCATCGTCGATTCCACCGCCGGCTTGATGATGTCGACCACCGGCTTCGGGTAGATGCCGAAGCCGACGATCAGCAGCACCAGCGGCGCGATCGCGAACACCTCGCGGAAGTTCAGGTCCTTGAGCTTCTCGATGCCGTCACGGACCGGACCGGTCATCAGGCGTTGGTACATGATCAGGATGTAGAGCGCGGCCAGCACGATACCGAGGACGGCGATCACCGCGATCACCTTGTGCTCGCTGAAGGTCCCGGCCAACACCATGAACTCGGAGATGAACGGCGACAACCCCGGCAACGCGAGGCTGGCCAGCCCGGCGAACAGGAACGTGCCGGCCAGCACCGGGGCCACCTTCTCCACTCCCCCGTAGTCCGCGATCCGGGCCGAACCGCGCCGCGAGATCAGGTACCCCGCGACTAGGAACAGCGCGGCCGTGGAGAGGCCGTGGTTGAACATGTAGAGCGTCGACCCGGTCAACCCCTGCGAGGTGAGCGCGAAGATGCCCATCACGATGAACCCGAAGTGCGAGATCGAGGTGTAGGCGATCAGCCGCTTGATGTCGGTCTGCCCGATCGCCACCAGCGCGCCGTACAGGACGCTGATCAGGGCGAGCACCAGTACCACCGGGGTGGCCCACTCGGACGCGTTCGGGAACAGGCCCAGGCAGAACCGGATCATCCCGAAGGTGCCGATCTTGTCCAGGATGCCGACCAGCAGCACCGACGTGCCCGGCGTCGCCTCGGCCGCGGCGTCCGGCAGCCAGGTGTGGAACGGCACCATCGGCGCCTTCACTGCGAACGCGAAGAAGAAGCCGAGGAACAGCCACCGCTCGGTGTTCTGGCTCATGTCGAGCTTGACCATGTCACTGAGCAGGTACGACGGGTCGCCGGCCTTGGCGGACACGACGTACAGGCCGACCACGGACGCCAGCATCAGCAGTCCGCCGAGCAACGAGTAGAGCAGGAACTTCACCGCGGCGTACGAGCGCTGGGCTCCGCCGAAGCCGCCGATCAGGAAGTACATCGGGATCAGCGTGGCCTCGAACAGCACGTAGAACAGGAACACGTCGGTGGCGGCGAACACCCCGAGCGAGAGCGCCTCCAGGCCCAGGATCCAGGCGAAGAAGGACTTCTCGCTCCAGCGGCCCGACTTCGCGTCGTTCCAGGAGGCGAGCAGCACGATCGGGGTGAGCAGCGCGGTGAGCACGATCAGCACCAGGCCGACCCCGTCCAGGCCGAGCGCGTAGTGCGCGCCGAAGGCCTCGATCCAGGTGTGCGTCTCCTCGTAGTCGGCGGCCCCGTTCTGGTGGTAACCGACCGCGATCACGATGGTCAGCGCCAGCGTGACCACCGAGAAGCCGAGCGCGATCTGCTTGGCCAGCAGCGCACTCGCCTTGGGCACGGCCATCGTCACCAGCGCCCCCACGAACGGCAGGAGCAGGAGAAAGGTCAGCCAACCGATGTTCACGACAACCTCACCGCGAGGAGGGCGACGACCACGAATGCGGCGCCGAAGACCATGCTGAGTGCGTACGAACGGACGAAGCCCGTCTGGAACCGGCGGAGCCGGCCGGACAGCCCGCCGAAGAGTGCGGCCAGCCCGTTCACCAGGCCGTCCACACCCCGGTTGTCGAGCCAGACCAGCGTCCGGGTGAGGTACTGGCCCGGGCGCATCAGGACCGCCTCGTTCAGCGCGTCGCCGTACAGGTCACGGCGGGCGAAGGTGGTGACCGGCGAGACCTGGACCGGCGCCTCGCGCGGGATGTCGCGGCGGTACAGGACCACCGCGATCGCGATGCCGACGGCAACCACCGCGAGGGTGATCAGCGTCATCACGGTGGCGCTGACCGGCGGGTGGTGCTCCTCGAGACCGACCACCGGCTCCAGCCAGTCGACGATCCAGTGGCCGGCGAAGTACAGCGCGCCGCCGCCCAGGGAGAGCGCGGCCAGCACGATCAGCGGACCAGTCATCACCGCGGGCGACTCGTGCGGCTTCACGTCCTTCTCCCAGCGCGGCTTGCCGAAGAAGGTCATCAGCATCAGCCGGGTCATGTAGAACGCGGTGATACCGGCGCCGAGCAGCGCGCACAGACCGATCACCGTGTTGTCCGCGAACGCGGCCTCGATGATCTTGTCCTTGCTGAAGAAGCCCGCGAACGGCGGAATGCCGAGGATCGCCAGGTAGCCGAAGGAGAAGGTCACGAAGGTGATCTTCATGTACTTCGCCAGGCCGCCGTAGTGCCGCATGTTCACGTCGTCGTGCATGCCGTGCATCACCGAGCCGGCACCGAGGAACATGTTGGCCTTGAAGAAGCCGTGGGTGAGCAGGTGGAAGATCGCGAACACGTAACCCGCCGGGCCGAGACCGGCGGCGAGCATCATGTAGCCGATCTGGCTCATCGTCGAACCGGCCAGCGCCTTCTTGATGTCGTCCTTGGCGCAACCGATGATCGCACCGACCAGCGCGGTCACCGTGCCGACGATGACGACGGCGGTAGAGGCTGCGTCGGTGACCTCGTAGATCGCGTGCGACCTCACCACCAGGTAGACGCCCGCCGTGACCATCGTCGCCGCGTGGATCAGCGCCGACACCGGGGTCGGGCCTTCCATCGCGTCCAGCAGCCAGGACTGCAGCGGCACCTGCGCGGACTTGCCGCAGGCCGCGAGCAACAGCATCAGGCCGAGCAGCGTGGCCCAGGTCGACGAGAGGTGCTCGGCGCCCGCGTTCACGGTGCCGAAGGCCGACGAGCCGAACAGCGCCCACATGCTCATCACCGCGAGCGACAGGCCGATGTCACCGACCCGGTTCACCACGAACGCCTTCTTCGCGGCGGTCGCGGCCGACGGCCGCTGCTGGTAGAAGCCGATCAGCAGGTACGACGCCAGACCGACGCCTTCCCAGCCCACGAACACCAGCAGGTAGTCGGCGGCCAGCACCAGCAGCAACATCGAGGCGATGAAGAGGTTCAGGTACCCGAAGAAGCGGCGCCTGCGCGGGTCGTCCGCCATGTAGCCGATCGAGTAGATGTGGATCAGCGAGCCCACACCGGTGATCAGCAGCACGAAGAGGATGGACAACTGGTCGACCAGGAGCGTCACATCCACATGGATGCTGCCGACCGAGAACCACTCGAACAGCTTGACCGTCTCGGACCGCTCCTCACCCTCGCGGCCCTGCATCTGGAAGAAGAGCAGGACCCCGCAGACAAAGGACGCCAGCGACGCCGCGGTCCCCAGCAGGTGACCCCACGCATTGGTGGCCTTGCCACCAAGCAGCAGGATCGCCGCGGAGACCGCAGGGATCGCGACCAGCAGCCACGTCAGCTCATGACTCATCGGTTATGACCTCAGTACTTGAGCAGGTTGGCGTCGTCGACCGAGGCCGAACGACGGGTGCGGAAGATGGCCATGATGATCGCCAGCCCGATCACGACCTCGGCCGCGGCCACCACCATCACGAAGAAGGCGGCGATCTGACCGTCGAGGTTGCCGTGCTGGCGGGCGAAGCTGACGAACGCGAGGTTGGTCGCGTTCAGCATCAGCTCCACACACATGAAGACGACGATGGCGTTGCGCCGCACCAGCACGCCGAGCGCGCCGATGCTGAACAGGATCGCCGCCAAGATGATGTACGGCTCGGTGCTCACAGCTTGTCTCCTTCACCGAATCCGGACAGGTCAGTGCCGGTGTTCTGCGGCGGGACCTTGTCACCGGGAGTGTCGCCCGGCCCACCTTCGTTGGTCCGGCGAACCGTCTCGATCTCGTCGCGCTCCTCCGCCTCGGGGAACACCGTGCCACGTGCCTGCAGCACTCGCGAAACCGAGGTCGGTGCGATCGATCCGTCCGGCAGCAGCGCCGGCGTGTCGACGGCGTTGTGCCGGGCCAGTACGCCGGGCGTCGGCAGCGGTCCGGGGTGGACGCCTTGTTCGGCGTACTTGCGGATCCGGTCCTCCGCGTGGTCGCGCTGGGTCTTCTTCTTGGTCAGCCGCTCCCGGTGGGCCAGCATCATCGCGCCCATCGCCGCGGTGATCAGCAGCGCCGAGGTCACCTCGAAGGCGAAGACGTACTTGCCGAAGAGCAGCTGGGCGAGCCCCTGCACGTTACCGTCCGGCTGGGCCTCGCCCAGGCCGACCGGGTCGCCGTACACGACGTTGCCGACGGCGAAGACCAGCAGGATGCCGATGCCGAGGAAGGCCAGGCCGGCCAGCAGCCGCTGACCGCGGATCGTCTCCACCAGGGAGTCGGACGCGTCGACGCCGACCAGCATCAGCACGAACAGGAACAGCATCAGGATGGCGCCGGTGTAGACGATGATCTGCACCGCGAACAGGAACGGCGCGTCCTGGGCCGCGTACTGCACGGCCAGGCAGACCATCACCGTTGCCAGCAGCAACGCCGAGTGCACCGCCTTGCGGACCAGGATCATCGCGATCCCGGCCAGCACCATGATCGGTGCCAGCATCCAGAAGGCGACCTGGCCGCCGGTGACCAGGCCGATCACTGGTCTCCACCACCCTCGGCCGGCACAGCCGCACCGGTCAGGCCGCGGTAGTAGTCCTTGTCGGTCGCGCCGAGCTGCATCTCGTGCGGCGGCTCCTGCATGCCGGGCAGCATCGGAGCCAGCAGGTCCTTCTTCTCGTAGATGAGCGACTCGCGGCTGGTGTCGGCCAGCTCGTACTCGTTCGTCATCGTCAGCGCCCGGGTCGGGCAGGCCTCGATGCAGAGCCCGCAGAGGATGCAGCGCAGGTAGTTGATCTGGTAGACGCGGCCGTAGCGCTCGCCCGGGGACATCCGTCCGCCCTCGGTGTTGTCAGCGCCCTCGACGTAGATCGCGTCCGCCGGGCAGGCCCACGCGCAGAGCTCGCAGCCGATGCACTTCTCCAGGCCGTCGGGCCAGCGGTTCAGCTGGTGCCGGCCGTGGAACCGGGGCGCGGTCGGCTTCTTCTCGAACGGGTACTGCTCGGTGAAAGTCTTCCGGAACATCGTCCGGAAGGTGACGCCGAACCCGGCGACCGGATCCCAGATGCTTTCTTTGACGCTAGCCACGGCTGCCTTCCTTGCTACGACTGTCAGTCTCGCTTCGGCTCGGAGTCTCGACGAGCGGTGGTGGGACCGGGAACCCGCCGGCGAAGGCATCGAACTCCTCCGGCTCAGGGGCGGCCTCCGGCTCCTTCTTCTGGGGCAGGAACATTGTGATCACGGCGATCAGCGCCACGATGGCCGCGGCCACCAGCAGGTAGTTGCGGTTGAAGGTGACCTCGCGGCCGACCGCGCGAACGGTGGCGACCAGGACGATCCAGCCCAGCGAGACCGGGATCAGGATCTTCCAGCCCAGCTTCATGAACTGGTCGTAGCGCAGTCGCGGCAGCGTTCCGCGCAGCCAGATGTAGAAGAAGATGAAGCACATCATCTTGCCGACGAACCACAGCACCGGCCAGTAGCCTGAGTTCGCGCCGTCCCAGATCGAGATCGGCCACGGAGCCCGCCAGCCACCCAGGAACAGCGTGGTCGCGAGCGCCGACACGGTCGCCATGTTGATGTACTCGGCCAGGAAGAACATCGCGTACTTCATCGACGAGTACTCGGTCAGGAAGCCGGCCACCAGCTCGCCCTCGGCCTCCGGCAGGTCGAACGGCGCCCGGTTCGTCTCGCCGCTCATCGAGATCACATAGATCGCGAAGGACGGGAACAACAGGAA
>NZ_DASRXP010000321.1:0-2892 GCF_035687465.1 Kribbella sp. | reverse complement strand
CCTGGCGCAGACGTACGAGTCCGTACGGCCTTGACGACTGCTTCGGCGATCAGTTGAGGGCTTTCATGCTCCCAGGCGCGGATGGAAAGCCATCCGGCGCGTTGTAGGTTGGCATCGGTGTCCGCATCCCTCGCCTGGTTCTTCCGCGTCTTGTCCTTCCAGTAGTCGGAGTTGGCAGTAGTTGCTCTCGACCCGTGTCGAGGACAGCCATGCCAGAAGCATCCGTCTACGAAGACTGCCACTCTGGCACGTGCGAACACGACGTCGGCGCGACGCCGAAGACCTTCGAGTGGCGCCACGTCAACTCGATAGCGCAGACCTGCGGAGTGGAGCAGACGACGCACGGCAAGCTCCGGACCGGTGTCTCTGGTTCGCTGTCGCTGCATTCTGTTGCGTACCGCAGGCGTGCTGGCCCATGAGTCCTCGGCGGTTTCAGGTCGAGCAACCCGCACCGCACTCGAAGGCCGGCCCGTTCGATGTCCAGCAACCACGATGTCAGTTTATCCGACGGAGGCGTGGCAAGCCGAGTTGCTCAGAATCGCGGTGGGCCTGCGTCATCCGGATCAGGCGGGGCGCTTCACCTCCCAGGCTAACGAACGCTTCACCGACTCCGAGTGTCCTGATCTGCTCTGCGAGACGTTGATTATCTGGTTGGAGCTTCCGTGCAGCCATTGTCGCAACCGTTGCGTCGGGCAGCCCAAAGCAGATCTTCGTCTGAGCGTTGGCCGCCACGACATCTGGCAGATCAAGAGGTTGTTGGGTAGCCAGGATGACAGCAAGCCCCTTCGAGCGTCCTTCGCGGATCATAGTCTGTATTGCGCGGAAACCACTGACGCGGTGAGCTTCATCGACGACCGCCACGTAGCGGATAGTGTTCGGTACTGGTGGCAAATTCTGAATTTTCAACAGCAGCGCGGACAAAATGAAGCCCGTTGCGAGGACCGTGGTCTGCCCGTTTCCAGGAATGGTCGATAAGCCAAACACGACATTCCGGTTGATTACGGCGCCAAGCGGCTCGCCAGACCGGAACAACTCATGCCGGGTGAGATCGCCGAGCACGGCCGAGAGATCAGTATCAAGCAGGTCGTCGAGGGTCAACAGCGTCGGCCAGCGCCGTTCCGCCTGACCAGTCTGATATGCAACGCGCAACGCCGTTTCGAGTTTTCCCCGCTGCTTCACACCCATCCGAGTGAAGCTCTTCGTTGCCTCATCCACCGCGTCGCGAAGTTCGATAATAGCGGTAGTGATCGCGCGATCACTGCTGTCCTCAAGCGCCAGCGGGTTGTAGGGCGCGCCGACATTCCACAAGTCGAGGAATTCAGCGTTTGCGACCGTAGGGAATCCAGTGTCGTCACTGTAATCATTCTTGAAGTCGGCGATCCCGAAATGGCTTCCACTGTGATGCGCGAGCTGCGCCAAAAGACTCATGGCAAACTGAGTCTTGCCCATGCCGGAGGAGCCCCAAATCTCAGTATGTCCGTTTTGCAAAACTCGCTGACCGGGACCAGTGGGATGCCAATACAATTCCTCGCCAGAGGCGACATCCCAACCGAGCAAAGGCGCTTCGAAACCCTCCGACGAGAGGTGGGCACTAGTCGTCCTCGGCGGGCCGGCAAAGGATTCTGATTCAGTCACCTCGACCGGCTCCCGAATCGGAGCGGTGTCAGACGATGACGCATCCGATTCAGGTTTTCGGGCTTCCCGGGCGCGGCCTTGTTGATCCATCCTAGGTAACGAAGGGCCGCCCTCGGAAAGTTTTGGCTTTGCCTCCGGACGTCGTCGCACCCGGCTGCTCTGCAGTGGCGGCTGGTCGGACTCAACGGTACGAAGATCAGTCAAGCGCACGGATGTAGCCGTATTTAGCAAATCCTCAGTGAGCTGAATGCCATGGAGAACGACAGGCACGATATCGCCCGCGACATCCGCCCGGTATGTCTTGCGAAACGGTTTGACCTTCGGCCCAAAGACCAGGCCAACACCCGCCCACTCAAGCGTTCCACGGCCCAGTCGGAAGGCTTCGAGTGCTTTGAGCTCCAATGCATCGAGTTTGAACCGGGATTCCCTAGCGACAGCGTACGCGGCCTCAGCAATCCGATTCAGCCAGAGGCGAGTGTGAATGGTTTCTGGTTCGGGGTAAGCGGCCCAACGGGTAGCGGAAAGCGTCTGATTGAGCTGGTCGAGGGCACCGCTGGCAGCGTCGGACTCGTCGGTGCGTCGAGCCTTGACTTCGATGGCGGCAACGTGAACCCCACCCTCCCGCGGGTCGAGAGCGATAGCGAGCAGATCGGCGCGCTTACCGGGGAACCAGTGCCGGTACTCATCGAGGCTAACGAGCAGTACCCGGCACCCTGGTGGAAGGGGCCACGGTGTAGTGGTCGTTGCTAGCAGGCTGAAAGCCACGACGTGACCGACGAGTTCATTTATGCCAGCACCACTGGTAGCTGCTTGCAGGGCAAGGATGCCGTAGCCCTGACTAGCTACCTGGCGTAGCTGGGTCCCAATTGAGAGCGCTACGGACGATTCGGCGACAATTCCCGCTGCGCGCAGGCTGCGACCGATAGCACGGTCCGCCGGCCCGCCTGACTTCTGGCTAATTACCAGTGACAACGGACTGTCGCCACCTAGCCGTCGCTCCTGATGAAGAATCGCGATCTTGTCTCGCCCCAGAGCCTGTTCAAGACTGTCACGGGTCGCATAACGGTCGAGGGTCGCGACCCACAGAGCCAGTTCATGGACCTGCTGAAGCTGTTCGGCGATGTCGAGTGTGCCGGTACGTACCTCCGGTACTCGGATCTGACCGTCCTCATCGGGCCAGGCGTCTTCGACTGCGTTCTGTAGGCGGAGCCAAGAGTGGCCGGCGGGGGTAGCTGTTGGCGGCATGAGGAGAGTGCG
>NZ_DASRXP010000320.1:0-61359 GCF_035687465.1 Kribbella sp. | reverse complement strand
TCCACACCGGCACCCGCGCCAGCACCCGCACCGGCACCCGCTCCCGCACCCGCGCCAGCACCCCCACGCGCACCGACGCCGGCCTCCGCGTCTGACTGCTCCCTAGCAGTCCGCGTCCCCGCTGCTCCGGCGGAGTCCGCTTCCTCTTCTGCCGCAGGCAGGGCGACGAGCGGGAGCAGCTTCGGCTTGTCGGAACTGCTCATCGGCACTCGCCTGTGGCGTCAGGACGGCAGCAGGCGGGGTCTACGGCGAGGACCACGTGCAGCAATTCGTTCAGGGCTGTGCCGAGGCTGGGGTCGGCGAGCTCATACCGCGTACGACGCCCTTCGGGTTCCGCAACGACCAGGCCGCAGCCGCGCAGACAAGCAAGGTGGTTCGACAGCGACTGCCGGCTGACCCCGATCCGCTCGGCCAGGTCAGCCGGATAGCTCGGCCCCTCGTGCAGCACGAGCATCACCTGCGTCCGGGTCGGATCCGACAACGCATGCCCGAACCGGGCCAGCACCTCACTACGGCTGATCGTGTCCACACCCGGACAGTACAGCAACCAATGTATTCACCGGAACCTGTACCGAGCTGCTACGTCCGCATCTACAGATAGTCCGGATCGTTCACATCGGCAGTAGCGACTCCCAAGGACCGGCAGGCGGCCAACAGTGCTCGATCACCGGACGCCGCGACCAGGTCGTCATCGGCCAGCAACTCGACAGCAGCGCAGTGAACCGCGTCGTAACCGCGCAACGACTGGCTCACCGCGAGATCTGCCGCGCTACGGGACAGGTTCTCGTCGAGCTCGACGACCTGGAATTCGACCCACAACTGGTCGAGCACACGCCGGGCTGCCTCTAGCTGTGAGGGTTCCAGCCGACCGGCCCGCTTGGCACGAGCGAGGGCCGCGACAGTCTCGACATAGAGCAATCTGCTGGTGACCACCGAGTCGGCCAGCTCCCACAGTGTCCTGCAAGCCTTGCTGGACCGCTCGTCGATCAGGACCGGAACGAACGCGGAGGTGTCGAAGTAGCAGATCACCTGCGCTGCTCGTCGATCAGGTCACTCACCGGCCCGGCGGTCTTGATCGGCTCCGGAGCGGCTCGCTTGCGGCGTGTGGCCGGGGTGACCCGGCCATCTGCGATCAGGCGCTCGAGCGCCGTCGGCACCTCGACTGGCACGATCCGGGCGATCGGCCGGCCATGGTCAGTGATTGTGATCGTCCCTCCGGCGCGAACGTCTGCCAGGTGCCGGCTGAGGCCGTCGCGCAACTCCCTGATCCCGACGTCCATCTGACCTCCCGTGGTCATCAGACCTGCTGTGGTCACTATTCCTCCTTATATTGTAGCCACAATTTGGTTTTCCCAGCGTTGCGAACGTGGCTCTTCGGCGGGAGGGCAGATGGGGGGCAGGGCGGGGCAGATGGAGGTCAGGTGGCGAAGACCTGGTTGTCGTCGGCGAAGGCTTTGAATTCGAGGGCGTTGCCGGCCGGGTCGTGCAGGAACATGGTCCACTGCTCGCCGGGGAGGCCCTCGAAGCGGAGGTAGGGGTCGATTACGAAGGTGGTGCCGGCGGTGCGGAAGCGGTCGGCGAGGGCGTGGAAGGCTTCGATGGTGAGGATCAGGCCGAAGTGCGGGACCGGGACGTCGTGGCCGTCCACCGGGTTGTGGATGGCCTGTTGACGGGCCGGGGCGAGGTGCGTCACGAACTGGTGGCCGCTCAGGTTCCAGTCGATCCAGGTATCGGAACTACGGCCGCGCTCGCAGCCGACCACGGAGCCGTAGAACTCCGCGGTGGCGGCGAGGTCGTCGACCGGCATGGCGAGGTGGAAGCGGGGAATCGAAGGAGTCATGCCTTCAACCTATGTGTCCCCGCGCGTGCCGCCGAGTGATATCCACAGGGCGGCACGCTCCCCACCGGGCGCGGTCAGGGCCAGATCGAGTTGACCCATTCGGGGTGGTCGATGAACGGGTTGCGGTTGTGCTGCCAGGTGTCGTAGATCACCTGGTTGCGCCGCTGCTCGAAGGCGTCCGGCGGGTCCGCCGCACTCCATGCCTTGAGCACCGACAGCTTGCCCACGTACGGCGAGGATCCGTTGTTCACCACGTTGTTCGGCTCGAGGTTGGCGAATCCGTCGCCACCGTCGTACCGGACCGCCATGTAGAAGATCATCCGCGCGACATCACCGCGCACGGCTGCCCGCGGGGAGAACGAGTCCCCGTCCGCAGCGCAACCCGAGCACTCCGCGACCGTGGAACCGCCGTTGTCGAAGTCGAGGTTGCCGCGGGCCGCGTTGACCGACACGTCCTCGGGCCGGAGGTGGTGGACGTCAGTACCGGGACCGGCCGTCGTACCGAAGCCGCCGTGGGACTGCGGCCAGACGTGTTCGCGGTTCCAGTCGTTCGGGTTGCCGCCGTTGGTGGTCTTGCTCTGCGAGCGGCCGGAGTACAGCAGGATCACGTTGTTCGAGTTCGCCGGGTCCTGGTCGGTGCTCTGCAACGCGGTCCAGACCTGGTCATAGCTGAGCTTCGTCTGGCTCGAGATGATCGTGTGCAGCGCCGCCTTCAACGCCGCGCCCGTCTTCCCCTCCGCGTTCGCGTAGTAGTCATCCGGATGCGGACCTGGGTCGCTCCCACCGCCACCGGTGAAGGCGGTCGTGTTCGTCAGACCGCCGTGCGAGAAGTACGCCGCGAGCTTGCCGGTCACGGTGATCTTCGTGCCGAGCAGTCCCGGGTTCGACTGCAGCCCGTACTGCGCCCGGAAGGCGGCCGTGATCTGTACATACAACATGGACGACGTACTGGTCTGGCTGCTCGAGTCGGCCAGCGCCAGGGCGAAGTCGTTCGGGAAGTTGCTGCGGACCACGGTGTTCGCGGCGGTCGGCTGCCCGACCACGTAGCCCTCGACGGTCGCGACGGACCCGTTCTGGGTCTGCAGCGCGGTACTGACACTGATAGTGGCGTTGGTCGCCGCGGTGGAGGGGGTGGCTCCGACGGCGAGCAACGCCAGCAGGAGGCCGATGATCAGGACTGGGCGGACTGCACGAGGTACTGGCACGTCGGGTCTCCCACGGGGCGGTGTGGAATGAGTCGAGAGCCAGTCTGCCCACCCGGAACCGGTACCGAACGTGCGCGAGGCGAATGTTGTCCCTCGAATTCGCTAACTCGCCGTTGCAGGTTGCTGCAGATTCCGTCACGAAGGACCCTGTGTTCGGCAGACTGCAGGTCAACCATCAGCACCTTGCTCAAAACAGCTGGGGAGTGGGAGCGCATGCGTTTCAAAGGAAGATCGCTGCCGTTGGCGGTCGCCGCGGTTTCGGTCGGTCTCGGCGGGGTGGTGCTCGCCGG
Source organism: Kribbella sp. (assembly GCF_035687465.1). Lineage (NCBI taxonomy): Bacteria > Bacillati > Actinomycetota > Actinomycetes > Propionibacteriales > Kribbellaceae > Kribbella > Kribbella sp. The sequence continues at coordinate 58,024 of NZ_DASRXP010000320.1, read as the reverse complement.
ACAGACGTCGGTGGCACAGCCGCTGGACTCGTCCGTGACCACCGCGACGACGGCGGCAACCGCGGATCCTAACGGGCCGCAGACAGAACAGGAGAAGCAGTTCATCCAGGTCGACGACTACTCCAAGCAGGTCGGTGGTCTCGGCGTCTACTACGACAAGGCGGCCGGCAAGTACGTCGTCCGGATGCCGCGGACGGCCAAGGTGAGCGCGTCGTCCGTGCGCGTCGCCGGCGTCGACGCGACCCTCAAGGCGAGCCGCGCCACCCAGGCCGAGCTCACCTCGATCCGTGGCGCGATCTCGGGCCGGCAGTGGAAGTCCGACGCGAAGAAGTACAGCTACGGCTTCCAGTACGACGCTCAGCGCGACGCGGTCACCGTCAGCACGACCGCACCGGCGGCCACGATGGCGCCGCTGCTGGCGAAGTACTCCGGCCTGGTAGAGGCGACGTACGGCGATGCCAGCCGGGACAGCCGCCAGAGTGATCCGGCACCGCATCGTGGCGGCGCCTCGATCACGAACGGCAGCAGCGTCTGCACCAGTGGATTCACCATCACCTCCACCGCGCGGTACATGGTGACCGCCGGCCACTGCTTCGGCATGGGCCAAGGGGTCACCTCGACCGGCGGCGGGCAGTGGTGGGGCAGCGTCCGCAACCGGCCGAGCTTCCCGTACTACGATTTCGAGGCCATCGGTGGAAACTCCTACGGCTCCGTGATCTACACCGGCAACGCGACCGGGTACACCAGACTGGTCAGCGGCGCTGCCGACCCGGCCGTAGGTGCTGCCTACTGCCGGAGCGGTCAGACGACGTACGAGAAGTGCTCGCAGGTGGTCACCAGCCTGTACGGCGAGTTCTGCGACGAGTCGGGTTGCACGCCGAACCTGATCTCGTACGAGGGGCCGGACGGTATCGCGGGTGATTCCGGTGGGCCGCTTTACCAGTACAAGGGCGGCACCGTCCAGATCAAGGGCTTGCACATCGCCCACGCGGGCTCCACGCAGTACGCCCACCGGTGGAGCACCATCAGGGCCGTCTTCAAGGCCTCGATCGCGATCAGGTGATCAGTTCAGCGCGACCGACCAGGGTCCGCCCTGGGCCTCGATCTCCTGGCCGCCGTCGGTCGGGCTGAACCGCTGGGTGGCGTAGACCTCGTAACCACCTGGCTCGAGCCGCTGCTTGGTCTGCGCCGCTGCCTCACCGCAGCGGCGCAGGCTGACAGTGGACTCGATGGACTTCGTCTCCCCAGGCGCCAGCACCACCGGTACTCCGCTGTCGCGGACCGCGGCCGGCGTCGCTACGACCCGCCCCTGCTGCACCACGGTGATGTCGGCGGTGGTGCCGGTCATCAGGGTGACCGGCGCTCCGGTCGTGTTCGTGACGTCCACCTTGATCTTGCCGAAGTCCGGGTTGGTGGCGCTCGGAACGAGCGTCCCGGTGGCTGCGAGCTTGAGCGGCTGATCCGCCCGGGGCGACCCACTCACAGCTCCGTCGCACTCGCCGATCGCGACGCCGTTCGCGGCGAGGCCGGAAGCAACAGGGGCTTCGTCGCTGCCGAGGTTCGGAACGATCGCGACGGCGGCCGCCGCGATCACAGCGGCGGTGCCGAGACCGGCCGCGGCGACGATGATCCGCTGCCGACGGCGCCGGCTGCGAATGCGCGGTACCAGGTGCTGCTCGTCCAGGTCGACGGTGTCGCGGCCTTCGGCTGCGACCGTGCCGAGAAGGTCCTTGAGGTCCTTCGATGTCATTGCACACTCTCCTCTGTCACGCCGAGCTGCGCGGCCAACCTGGTTCTCGCATCGGCAAGATGGCGTTTCACCGTGCCCTCGGCGCACCCGAGCTGGTCCGCGATCTCGAGGACGGACAGGTCCTCGTAGTACCGCAGCACGACGCAGGCGCGCTGTTTGGGTGACAGGTCGGACAGTGCCTGCCGGACCGCGTTCGCGGTGACGACGTGGTCGTCGTCGCCGTGCACGTCGGGTTCCACCAGCAGGTGGCGGGTGTCGTTCCACAACTTGGCGCGCCGCCGGTCGTCGACGTACAGATTGAGAATCACGCGTCGCACGTAGCCGTCGAGCTGCTGGACGTCGGCCCCCAGCCGCAACCGGCCGAACACCCGTAGCAGCGCCTCCTGAACCAGGTCGCCGGCCGCGGCCGTGTCCCCGGTCAGCAGGTAGGCGTAGCTCCGAAGCGCTCCGCCGCGTACCGCCACCAGCTCGTTGAACGTGCTTTCCCAGTCAGCCACCGGCACCGTCCCTCGGTTTTCCCTGTCAGCAAGCTAGACGAACAGCTCGCTCGATGCGTTGGGGGCACGGCCGCGGAGTTTTCAGCGGACTTTCAGGGCGGGGAGGTTGAGTCGGTGGGGCGGCGAGCGCGATAGTCGGATGACCGCGCTCGTCGCCCCACCTAGGTGTCCGGGCCCCCATCAGTCCTCGGCTGCTGCCGCGAGCTGCTCGCCCATCCACCAGTGAGGTGCTACTGGCGGGCAGCACCTCACCGACCGGTGGGAGAGGACGAAAAGTCCTCTCCAAAGGTCTGGCGTGGTGCGGACGCCGTTACGGACCGTACTCAGTCCAGGACGGAAAGTCCATGGATCGCGGAGGTCATCTCACCGTACTGACGGGTCGCTGTATCAGCAGCTAATCGTGTCGGCATGAGTGGTCCCTGCCGTCCGGTAGTCGTTCACCCGCGCGGTCGCCGCTGCCGGCGTCAGCACCTCGTCCTTGGCGTAGTACACCCAGTCCGCGGACTGGGCCCAGACGCTGGTGCCACCGGGGTGACCGCTCAGGTCGATGAACCACTGGTTGTAGTTGAGCGTCATCGGCCGCCGGGGGTAGACGTCGTGCCCTTGGTCGTCGACAGTGTGATCGCCGACCAGTTCGCCGTCGATGTAGTACTTCACGTGCCCTTCGGCGACGGTGGTCACCAACGTGTGCCAGCCGTCGAAGCTGCGACGCATCGCATCGGTCTTGCGCCAGCCGTCGAACGGCTCGACCTGGTAGGTGTTCCAACTGGTGACGAAGTTGGTCGGCCCGGTCTCACCCCAGCCACCGTTCGGCAGGTACTCCGAGAAGTCGAGCTCGCTGTACGTCGGATCCCAGTCCCCGTCGAGCGGCGAGATCGCGTAGAAGGTCTGGTTGACCAAGTTGCCGTCGCCCCCGCTTACCGGGGTGTCGCTGAACTTGAATCGGGTGGCGTAGGTACCGGCGAAGAAGCGCTCGCGGTTCTGCTGCACCTGCGCGTGCGTGGTCCCGCCGGCCGTACCGTCCGTGGACGCCCGCAACTGGAGAGACTTCTGCCCGTCGACGACCGGGAAGCTGATGTTGCTCGCGGCCCAGGTGGCACCGCCGACGCCGGGACCACCCGGGGAGGTCCGGACACTCCAGTCGTGGCCGGTGAAGTTCGGGTCGGTTCGGGAGCTGTAGTCGAAGTCGTCGAAGAGCGCGCCGCAGGCGGCTGCCTTCGATGGCCCGGCCGGGGCAGGACGTGCGGCCGCCGGGCCGGCGGCGGTCACGGCGAGAGTGGCAGCCAACAGGGCGATCGGGAGCTTGCGTGAACGAACCATGGTGAAACACCTTTCGGGGGCGGAGAGGGCGCAACCACTGGGTCACTCACAGCAAAATGGTCTATCCAAGTGGTCAAGTCAATGCCCAACTACACCGTGGTATCGCTCTCATTGGATCAACCATTGGTAAATCTGGCATCGCAGACTGGTTGCTAGAGTGTCGTCATGCGACGGACCGAGGCGCGGGACCGCCTGCTCGAACTCATCGAGATTCGCAGGCCGGGCGAGGCACTGCCCTCGGAGCGCAGCCTGAGCGAGTCCCTCGGTGTCTCCAGGCCCACGCTGCGAGCGGCTCTCGACGATCTGGCCCGCGACGGCCTGGTGGTGCGCGAGCACGGGCGCGGCACGTTCACCAGTGCACGGAAGATCCACCAGGAGCTCGAACCCACCGCGAGTGGGGATTTCCAGGTGCCACCGGCCGAGGGGACTCCTTGGCAGAGCAAGCTGATCAGCTTCGACCTCGAGCAGGCGGGCGCCAGACTCGGCCAGCGGCTGGAGATCTCCCCGGGCGATCAGCTCGTCTCGGTGGTCCGGCTGCGCCTGGTCGACGGCTTGCCGATGTGCATCGAGCGGATCCGGATCCCGGCCGCTTTCGTGCCGGGGATCACCGGGCGCGACTTCGAGGTGGGATCCCTGTACGACCTGCTCCGGTCGAGGTACAAGGTCGCGGCGCGGGAGGCGGTACAGACGACCGAGCCGACTGTGACGGATGCGCAGGAGGCCGCGTGGCTCGGCGTACCGCTGCACTCGCCGGCGTTGTTGTTCGAGCGCACCACCCGGAACGCGGACCGCGCCGTGATCGAGTACACCCGCTCCATCTATCGAGGAGACCGCTACCGGATCACGACGCGGTTGACGTTCCCTGACTAGCCGTTCCCTGACTAGCCCTTCACCGCGCCGGCGGCGACGCCGGTGGTGACGCGGCCCTGCAGCACCAGGAAGATCAGCAGCACCGGCAGCATGAACAGCGTGGCGGCGGCCATCGTGGCGCCCCAGTCCGTGCCGAAGGTGTTGCTGAACGAGGAGAGCCAGACCGGCAGCGTGCGCTGGTCCTGGTTCTTGATGATCAGCAGGTTGGCGAAGGCGAACTCGTTCCACGCGGTGATGAAGCCGAACAGCGACGTTGACAGCAAGCCGGGCGCGAGCAGCGGGAAGACGATCCGCCGGAACGCCTGGAACTGGTTGCAGCCGTCTACCTGAGCCGCTTCCTCGAGCTCGACCGGGATGCCCTTGAGGAAGCCGCGCAGCGTCACGATCGTGAACGGCAGCGTCATCATGAAGTAGATCAGCGTCAGGATCGGCAGCTTGTCCAGCATGTCCGTGTCGCGGGCGATCACGTACATCGGGATCAGCAGCGCTTCCCACGGCGTCATCTGGGCGATGAACACCATCAGGATGAACGCCTGCCGGCCCTTCCACTTCATCCGGCCGACGGCGTACGCCGCCAGGCAGGCGACCACCAGCGACAGCAGTACGGCGCTGATCGCGACGAACGCGCTGTTGCGCCAGAAGGTCCAGAAGCCGTCCGCGTGCACCGCCGTCCCGAAGTGGGTGAACGTGACGTGCGTCGGGAAGAACGACGGCGTCTCGGCCTGGATGTTCTTGGTCGGCTTGAACGCGGTCAGCACCATCCAGTAGACGGGGAAGACCGAGAGGGCGAAGACGCCGAGGGCCAGGACGTTCAGCGTGATCTTGCGACTGAGGCGGGTTCTCACAGTTCGCCCTCCTCCTTGAACATCTGCCGGAAGTAGGCCAGCAGCACCACGGCCAGGATCAGCACCGTGACCATCGAGATCGCCGCGCCCAGGTCGTACCGGTTCAGCACGGTGGCGATCTGGTACGCGTACACGGGCAGGGTCAAGGTGGCGTCACCCGGGCCGCCCTGGCTGATCGCCCAGATCTGGACGAAGCTCTTGAACACCCAGATCACCTCCAGGCACAGGATCAGCCCGAACATCGGCCGCAGGATCGGGAAGGTGATCAGTACGAAGGTCTTCACCGAGCCGGCGCCGTCGATCTGGGCCGACTCGTGCAGTTCCTTGGGCACCGTCGTCATCGCGGCGTACAGGGTCAGGGCCGCGAACGGCACCGACTGCCAGACGATCAGCATCACGATGATCGCGAACGTCGAGTTGCCGTCCGCGAACCACGCCTTGCCGTCGAACTGATCAAACCCGATCGCGACCAGCACCCAGTTGACGACGCCCAACTGGGACTGGAACAGCCACTGGAACACCGTTGTCGCGGCGATCACCGGGATCGCCCAGGCGACCACCAGGCCGCCCATCACGGCGAACCGCATCCACTTGCCCAGGGCACCGATCAGCAGCGCGACCAGCGTCGCGAGCACCATGATCAGCCCCACGTTGATCGCGGTGAACACGAAGGTCCGGGCGACCACGCCCCAGAACTTCTGGTCGGACAGGATCTGCCGGTAGTTGTCGATCCCGACGAACTCGGCCCCACCGCGGATGAGCTGCGCGATGCCGAACTTCTGGAACGAGATCAGCAGGTTGCGGACCAGCGGATATGCCAGCAGGTACGCCGTACCGATGACGGTCGGCGCGACCAGGAGGTAGGGGAGGACACGCGCCCACAGGGGTCGCCCCCGCCGGACCGAGCCCGGCGAACCGGGCTCGGTGGCGGGGGCTGCTGTGGTCGTTTCAGCTTGAGCCACAGCCATAGTTCTACTTGGTGTTCAGGGCCTGGGTGATGATCTCGTCGGCGGCCTTGGCCGCGGCGGCCGGGTCACCGCCGGTCAGCACCTTGGTCTGGTACTCCTTGATCGGGTTCTTCGCCTCGACCGCGGCCCAGTTCGGGGAGTTCGGGGTGGCCTTCCCGTTGGCCGCACCGGCCGCCATCGCCGCCACGCCCTCGTCCGCGCCGACCGACGCGGCCAGGCTGGTCCGGTTCGGCACGTACTTCATCGTCTTGGCCAGGTCGGTCTGCCACTGCTCACCGGCCAGCTCCTTGATGAAGGTGTACGCCGCGTCCTGGTTGGCCGAGGCCTCCGGGATGATCAGGTCCGAGCCACCGGTGAAGACGGCACCCGGCTTGTCGGCGGTCTTGCCCGGGATCGGGAAGTAGCCGATCTTGTCCTTCAGCGCCGGGTTCGCCGCCGCGATCAGCTCGGCCGCACCCGGCACCGCGATCATCTGCGCGATCTTGCCCTGGGCGAACACGTCGGTCTGGGTCGGCTTCGCCTCGTCGGAGTCCTTCGGGCCCTTGCCGAGCGCCTGGATCTGCTTGTAGAAGTCCATCCCCTTCAGCGCCTCGGGGGTAGCCAGCCCGCCCTTCCAGGAGTCGCCTTCCTTGACCGCGAGGTCGCCGCCCTCGTCCCAGATGAAGCCGGACAGCACGTAGAAGTTCTGGCCGGGCAGGTAGATGCCCTGGTTGCCGCCGGTGTTCACCTTGGCGGTCGCGGCCAGCCACTCCTCCCGCGTCTTCGGCGGGGCGGTGATACCGGCGGCGGTGAACAGGTCCTTGCGGTAGAGCACGACCCGGTTGGCCGCGTAGTACGGGATGCCGTACTGCTTGCCCTCGTAGTTGCCCGGACCCGCCAGACCCTCGATCCAGTCGTCGCCCTTGAGGTCGGCCTTCTTGTCGGTCAGGTCCTTCACGCCGCCGGAGGCGGAGTACTGCGCGACCTGGGTGTTGCCCACCTCGATCACATCCGGGGCGTCCTTGCTGGCCAGCGCGCCGATGATCTTCGGGCCGATCCCGTTCCATTCCTGGATCTGGACATTGGCCTTGATGTCGGTGTGCTTGGCGGCGAAATCGTCGGTGAAGCGCTTGAGGAAGTCGTCCGAGACGCTTCCCTTCATCAGCCACACGTCGATGGTCGTCGGGCCTGCGGCGGCGTCATCGTCACCACCCGAGGAACCACACGCGGCTAGCGCGGTGAGAGAGAGGGCCGCGGTGGCGGCGACGGCAAGGGAACGGAACTTCATCGGATCACCTCTGGCGAAATAGCCGGACCGGCTCCGGCTGACTGGTATGAACCTGTCGTTCAGTGGCGCACAGAATTGCCCAGTTTCCGCTGACCAGTCAATAGTTCAGTAGGATCCGTTACTAAATGGTGAGAGCGCGGCCAGGCCGGAAATCTTCCGGAAACGTGGGATCCTCTAGCATCTAGCGCACCGAACGTTGCGGATAGCGCAACATACCAGTTCAGGCGGTGGTAAGTCGTTCACCGGACCAGTCCGCCTGCGGACAAGCGGTTGCTGGGCTGTTGGTCAGGCGGCGGCCAGTGCCGGAGTGTCCAGGCGCTGGGCCCGGCGGAGACCGACGAGCAGCAGACCGATGGAGATCACGCCGACGATCGCGTAGGTGAGCCGGCCACCGACCCCGTCCCAGGTGGTGTGCAGGGCGACAGCCAGCGCGTACATGCCGAGGAAGCCGAGGAAGTGCTTGCCACTGGGCGCGACCGCGTAGCGCCACAGGCCCCAACAGCTCAGCCCGGTCCAGGCGGCGTGACCGGCCGGGGACAGCAGACCGCGGATGAAAAGGGTCTGCTCGGCCGCGCCGACGTTCCCACCGGACTCGAGCAGGGCGACGAACGCGTAGCCCATCGTCTCGAGGACGGCGAATCCCGTCCCGACCGCGACCCCGATCACGATGCCGCCCGCGATCGAGCGGTACCGGTGCCGGAAGAACAGCACCAGCACGACCGGGACCACCAGCTTGGCGGCTTCCTCGATCAATCCGACCCCGACCATCGGCAGGGCGCCCAGCCGCCGCATCGCGTCGTACTCGAGCAGACCGGCCACCACCACGCCGACCACGCCGCCGAAGACCAGCGAGCCGCCGAGCGTCGGGCCGTCGATCAGCCAGGCGCCCGACCGGCCGGCCGCGAAGGTGACGAAGGTCAGCGGGACCACCAGGGCCCCCAACAGGATCAGGGTCGGGAAGAGGTTGGGGTTGCCGGTGTCGGTGAGGACCGCGAGCACGGCCAGATAGAGCCCGGCGCCGATCACGAACATCCCGATCCAGGCCCATCTGCGGACAAGCTGTGCCGTCATAGCTCGATCCTGCACCCTGTCCGCCGCGCCCGCAGCTGAATCGGCGAGCGTGTCCGCCACCACTCCTGGACCCGGGTAGCGCGTGGCGTGGTTGGGACATGTCGCATGTCAGGCAGAGCCAGACAGGGCGCGGGAGCGAGGTGCACCTGCAGACTCGGTCGGAAGAGGTGCCCGGCCCCCTGCCTCTCGAAGGAGACCGCCCATGACTTCCCCGCTCAAACGTGCCGCGATCCTTGCGGTTGTCCTAGCCCTTGGCGGTACTGCGGCCATCCCCGCGACCGCCGCTCCCCGTGGAACTAGCGGCGCGCCGACGTCCGCAGTACAGGCCACGTCCGCCAAGGTCACCCTGATCACTGGTGATGTGGTCGAGGTGACCGACGCCGGCGCCGGGAAGAAGGCAGCCACTGTGCAGCCTGGTCCCGGACGTGAACGGGTCACGTTCCACACGGTCGAAGTGGACGGCGGACTGCGGATCCTGCCGAGTGACGCCGTCCCCTACATCTCGTCCGGCGTGCTCGACGCGAACCTGTTCGACGTGGACGAGTTGATCGCCGACGGCTTCGGTGACGCCGCCTCCGCCAGCCTGCCGCTGATCGTCCGCTACAACGGCGGCGCCCGCATCCAGTCCCTCGCCGGTACTACGACTACGCGGCCGCTGGAATCCATCGGCGGAGCTGCTGTCACTGCTTCCAAGGCGGAGTTGCCCGGATTGTGGGAGGCGCTCAAGCCGGCCCAGGTCGCCCGGACGCTGGACCAGGGCGTCGCCAAGATCTGGCTCGACGGCAAGGTCCGACCGGTGCTCGACAAGAGTGTCCCGCAGATCGGGGCTCCGGCCGCGTGGCAGGCCGGGTACGAAGGCGCGGGCGTGGAGGTCGCAGTACTGGACACCGGTGTCGACGCGGGGCATCCGGACCTCGCCGGCAAGGTGCAGCAGGCACAGGACTTCTCCGACAGCACCACCGGACCGGTGGACCACTTCGGCCACGGCACGCACGTCGCGGCCACGATCGCCGGCACCGGCGCCGGCGCGGGAGGCACCCGCAAGGGAGTCGCTCCCCAGGCGGATCTGCTGATCGGCAAGGTGCTCAACGACGACGGGATCGGCTACGACTCCTGGATCATCGCCGGGATGGAGTGGGCCGCCGCCGAAGGCGCGAAGGTCGTGAACATGAGTCTCGGCGGAGGCGCCACCGACGGCACCGACCCGCTCAGCCAAGCGGTCAACGGGATCACCGCCGAGACCGGCACGCTGTTCGTTGTCTCGGCCGGCAATGAGGGTCAGGACGAGAGCGTGGGCACGCCCGGCGCGGCAGCATCCGCACTGACCGTCGGAGCTGTCGATCGCAACGACGCGCTCGCTGAGTTCTCCAGCCGCGGCCCTCGCGTCGGCGACGGCGGGTTGAAGCCGGAGATCACCGCCCCCGGCGTCGACATCGTCGCCGCCCGCGCCTCCGGTACTGCGATGGGCCAGCCAGTGGACAACCTCTACACGGCAGCGTCAGGTACCTCGATGGCGGCTCCGCATGTGAGTGGCGCTGCCGTTCTGTTGGCGCAAGCGCACCCGGACTGGAAGGCCGACCGGTTGAAGAACGCGCTGGTCAGTACGGCGAAGACCAACGCCGACCTGAGCGTCTACGCCCAAGGCTCCGGCCGGGTGGATGTGGCCCGGGCCGTCTCCCAGAAGGTTTACGCCACCGGGGTCGCCGACTTCGGTCTGATCACCAGCGGCGAGTCGTCCACCAGGACCATCACCTACAAGAACGACACGTCCGCGGCTGTCACGTTGACTCTTGCGGTGGATGTGGACAACCTCGATACGCACAAGCCCGAGACGGATGCGCTCAGCCTGCCCGGCAGTGTCACCGTGCCGGCCGGCGGCAGCGTCGACGTACCGGTCGGGCTGGACCCGGCGAAGCTCGACCGCGGTCTGCACAGCGGCTGGATCGTTGCCACCGGCACCAACGGGGTCGTCACCCATACCGCCGTCGGCGGGTTGCGGCAGGGGCCCAAGCACACTGTCACGCTGCGGGCGGTCGACCTCGCGGGCCAACCGACCGGCGTACCTGTCGTCTCCCTCTACGGCGACAGTGCCCGGTCCGACCTGCTCACCTGGATCCCGTCCGGCGGGACCATCAGCGCCGAGGTCGAGGAGGGCACCTACCTGCTGCACTCGATCGTCGAGAGCACGGATCCGCAGGACGAGAAGGTCAGCCTCTTCACCGACCCGAACATCGTCGTGGATCAGGACCGCGAATTCGTCATCGACGCCCGTAAGGCAGTCCCGATCACGATCGAGACGCCCAAGCCGTCCGAACAGCAGACGGTGCTGAGCTACTACGTGCACCGCGAGTACGGCAACGGCCGCAAGATCAGCCACGGCGTGATGCACTTCAGCACGGTCCAGCAAGTACGGGTCACGCCGACCAAGCCGGTACGCGAAGGCAGTTTCGAGTTCTCGTCGCGCTGGCAGTTGGTTGCGCCCCTGGTACAGGCCTCGGTCGCCGGAGTCCCCGGGCCGCTGGAGATCAACCTGCTGCACCAGTCGCCCTCCTTCGAGGGCAAGAAGCGATTCACCCTCGTCGCCGCCGGTCCCGACCTGCGCGGAGTCAAGGGCAACATCGCCGTACTGGACTCCAGCGAGGACGGCTGGGGCAACGGCAGTGAGCAGGACCAGATCGCGGCGGCAGCGAACGCCGGCGCCGCCGGGGTCATCCTGGTCCGCCCGCCGGACTGGTCCGCGTGGACCGTCTGGCGCCCGACCGGGGAGCGCGAACCGATCCCCGCGATGGTCACCACCACCAAGGACGGCCAGAAGCTGCTCAACCGAGCCAAGGCCGGCCGGGCCACCATCGATCTGACCCTGACCACCACGAGCCCCTACCTGTACGACGTGCTGCAGGTCTCGGCCGGCCAGATCCCGGCCAAGATCACCTACAAGGTCACCCCGCAGAACAGCGCACGGGTGGCGACGAGCTACTTCGACAACGGTGGTTTCGACTGGGCCAAGGAGCAGCGGTTCGGCTGGCGGCCGTGGCAGGAGTACGCCTGGAACGACTCGCAGCGGATGATCGAGACGCCCCAGGTCCGCGAGGAGTGGGTGACCTCGGGTGACTCGCTCTGGCAGCACCGGGTGCACCACCTCTATACCTGGGACGAGATGAACCCGCTGGGCGGTGGCATGACCGCTGTGCCGCGCACGTACCGGACTGGGTCGTCTACGGAGAGCTGGTTCGAGCCGGTAGTCCGGCCGGCGGCTGCGCCGGGGTTGGTGTCCACCCGGACCGGGGACAGGTTGTCGCTGCGGGTGCCGACGTTCGTCGATGCGGCCGGGCACTACACGCTCGGGGAGACCACCTCTACTTCCGCAGTACTGCGACGTGGTGGTGCTGTGGTTGCGGAACTACCTGACGCTTGGCAGGACGTGATCACGAGCAGCGGCGACGCGCAGTACCAGCTGGAGCTTGCTACCTCTCGGGTCGACCAGGAGGGCGAGTGGAACTGGGGGACCAGTACTCGCACTGTGTGGGACTTCCGCTCCAAGAAGGTTGCCGAGGACAAGGCTGTGGCGTTGCCGCTGCTGCAGGTGGACTACGACGTACCGGTTGATCTCTACGGGAAGGTGGCGGCTCGACCTCACCTGATCGGGTTCAACGTGCGTCAGCAAGCTGGGGCGCCTGCGGCTCGGTCTACCTCGCTGCAGGCGGAGGTGTCCTTCGATGAGGGGAAGAGTTGGCGGCGGATCGTTGCTGTCGGCGCTCTCGGGCACTACGTGGCTGTGGTTCCTGCAGGCAAGGGGACTGTGTCGCTGCGGGTGGTTGCCGGGGACAACGCCGGTAACAAGGTCAGCCAGACCGTGATCCGGGCCTACGGGCTCAAGTAGGTTCTGCGGGCCCGGGCAGGGGGCAGCCTGCCCGGGCCCTTCAGAGCCAGCCGCGGCGAGCGGCTTGGAAGGCGAGGCCGGTACGAGTGTCGACGCCGGCCAGCGCCATCATCCGGTCGAGCCGGCGTTGGACTGTGCGGCGACTGATGCCGAGCTGCGAGGCGATGGACTTGTCAGGCACGCCGGCGACCAGCAGCGACAGCAGGAAGCGCTCGGAGTCGTCCAGACCCTCCAGATCCGCTGGGGTATCGCCCTGCACCCGTACCGGAGTCGCCTCTTCCCAGTGGCTCTCGAACAGCGCGAGCAGAGCATCCAGCAGTTGGCCGCGGCCGATCACTGCGGCCGTGGGTTCGCCAAGGCCGAGTTCGTTGTCGCGGACCAGCGGGCAGACGGCGGTGGACCTGTCCACGATCGCAAGCCGTACCGGCAGCAACGGAAGCGCCCGGGCCTCCTCGCCCCAGCTAATGCCTTCCGCGATGGTGTCGAGCTCACCGGGCGTCTCCAGCAGGGCCCGCTCATAGATGGCCCGATACCGTACGCCGCGGCTGAGTGCTCCGTGTTCCTCGGTGTTCTCGGCACCCTGCATCGCCAGCGGGTTGGCCCGGCAGAACCAGAGGATCTCTTCCTTGGCGGACTCCTGCAGATCGCGAAGCCGGTCCCGCAGCGCGGTAGCGCCGACGATCACCTCGACCAGGTGATGGGCGTCCCGCCGGTTCGCACTGGCACGGAACTCCTCGCTCAGGGAGGCGACGGTCTTGCGGGCTGATTCGAGGGACTCCTGCCGCCGGAGCAGCGTCGTACCGAGGGCGACGTCGGGTGGCAGCGGCCGGAACACCGGGTCGTCGCCGGGCTGGACCGCGACCAGCCCCATGGCCTGCAGGCGCTGTAGGACCTCGTCCGCCTCCTGCTGTGGCAACTCCGCGACCTCAGCCAACTCGGCGGATCGTGCGACCGACAGTCCGACCAGCAACCGGTAGGCCCGCTCCTCACGCGCATCCAGCAGCCCGTCGTGCATCGCCCCCACCTCCTCGAACCCCCCACCTAATCAGCCGTTTCCCTGCGGGGCGAGCATTTTTGTCCAGCATTCGGCACAGCTGGGTCAATCGCTTGCTTCGCCACCCTGACCCGGCCGGGTCGAGCCGCCCTCGCGTTCCTGGCACAGCTGGGCCAATCCAACCTCTTCACACCTGGCACCGCCGTGCCATCACGAACCTGTCGCCACCCCGTCACTCCAGGCAACACCCGCCCGCCCCTGCACGCCATCGAGAGAGACCGTCATGACCTGGACCGACTACGCCGGCCTCGCCGGCCTGGCAGCCGCCGCCCTTCTCGCCATCTGGCTCTTCCTGGGTGCCGGCAACACCACCACCCCGCACCGCAACAACAACCCGCGCCACTCCACGCCGGCAACCCCGCAACCCCCTCGTCACCGAGCCTCCCGCCGCGCCAGGCAGTGACCCACTCACCGCCCGTGGTTCTTGCCGTTCTGAGGGTGAGCGGGACGGGTTAAGGTGGGAGCGCTCTCATGCCTGTTGGAGGGGTCCATGCCTGAGGTTCGCCAGTACCGGAAGACCGATCGGGACGCGGTCGGCGACATCTGCGTCCGCACCGCCGACAACGGCGGCGACTCCCGGTCGATCTATCCAGACCTGGAGTTGATGCCGAGCATCTTCGCCTACCCGTACGTCGACCTCGAACCGGAACTCGCCTTCGTCCTCGACGACGGCGGCCAGGCCGTCGGCTACGTACTGGCCTGCGCCGACACACCTTCGTTCGTACGCCGCTTCCGCACCGAGTGGATCCCGAGCCTGGCCGACCGCTACCCGGCGCCGACCACTCCACCGACCACCCCGACCGAGCAGATGATCGCCCTGCTGCACAACCCGGAACGCCTGGTCATCCCCGAGGTCGCGGCCTACCCCGCGCACCTCCACATCGACCTACTCCCGCCCTACCAGCGCTCCGGCCACGGCCGCGCCCTGATGAGCCGCCTCCTCACCACCCTCGCCTCCCAAGGCATCCCGGCGATCCACCTCTGCATGCTCACCACCAACACCAAAGCCCGCGCCTTCTACGACCGCCTGTCCTTCCACCACATCCCAGTCCCCGACGTAGACGTCGTGACCTACCTCGGCCGCAGTACTACGAACGGTTCGTAGTACTAGGGAGTGGTGTGGTTGGTGGAGCGGGGGTCGGTTACGGCGCGGGCTCGGTAGATCTCGCCTTTGAGGGCTGTGGTGCGCCAGGGGCGGGCGACTGTGAGGGCGGGCTGGAAGTCGGAGGCGTCGCGGTCGAGGTCGACGATGGTGAGCTCTGACTCGGCTTGGGCGGCGTAGGTGCCGAGTGGGGTGATCAGGCCGGACGGCATCAGGTCGGCGGTCTGGGCGGGGAGTGACATCGAGATCCAGTACGCGTTGATCGCGGCGTACGCGCGAGCCTTGAGCTCGAAGATCGAGTCGACCGGATAGGCGGACAGCAGCAGGCACTCGACGCCAAGGCGTTCGTACTCCGTGAACAGGTGCGGGAAGTTGATCTCGACGCAGATCACGCAGCCGAACCGGTAGCCGTCGACGTCGAAGACGACGGGTTCGAAGCCGGGGCTGTAGAAGTGGGTGATCTCGGTGTGCGAGCAGAAGCGTTTGTCGTAGCGGTCGACGATCTGGCCCTGGTCGGAGATCACATACAAGCTGTTGTGCGGACGGTTCGGCGGGGTCAGGGGATGCGCGGACCCGAGCACGACCCACAGCTCGAGCTCCGCGGCCAACGCCATGATCTGCTCGAGTTCATCGCGTACCGCGGCCCAGTCGACCTGGGACCAGTCGGCGATCTGCTCCTTGGCATACCCCGACAACATGCCCTCGGGGAACTGGATCAGCCGCGCCTTCCCGGCCGCCGCCTTCTTCATCAGCGAACGGACCTTGGGCCCGTTCACCCGCGCATCATCACTGATAGCCGGCTGAGCAATACCGATCCGAATCCCCGTCATCGCCCCACCGTCTCAGGCTCCACAGACAGAACAACGACCGACCACACCCAAGGTCAGCGGCACAGGTCGGCTACTGGGCGTTCCAAAGTGCCTGTCCATCCCAGCCAACCGGGAAGCCCATGCTGTTCGTCGGTGACATTCCGGTCTCGGCAGGAAACTTGCGCACATGCGTCATCAGTGTGCGCGGCCAACTGTTGCCTGGGTCGATCTGCCGCAGCAGGTAGGCGGAAACCGCGAGGCTGGAGTACACCTTGTCGATGGGCACCTGGTTGGCCAGATGCAGCAGATCGGATCCAACCTGATGCTGGTTGAACTTTCGTATCTTGTAAGTCATCGACCGGTTCCAGAGTCGAGCGTGGTGTGCTGCCACGTTCCGCAGGTAGTTCACCGCCTCGAGCCAACCGCCGAGGAGAGGACCACCCTTGACGCCCAACTCCCGGGCAATCAAAGTCTGATCTTCTTGCCGCATCAGGTTGAAAAGGCGGACCAGTGCGCCGAACGTGAGAACTTCGACCGCGATCCAGACAGGCAGTTCCTCGTACTTGTGGAGGTTGTGGCGGAGGAAGTCCTCCTGGCCCGACTCTCGGATGGATCGCTCGTAGCCACTCAGCCAGACCTGATGGCGAGTGTCACTGGTCCGACGATCACGCCGCCGGGGCTGAACACAGACGCTTTCATTCAACGACGCGATGTTGAGATGGCCGAACTTGTCCCGGGCTCCCAGCACGTAGGAGATCTTGGTCCTCAAGCCGATTTCAACCGTCTCGACGGCGTCGAGCACGAGCAGGCGAAGTTTCCGATCGAACCGCCACAGACTTTCTACACCGCTGAATTCGGTGCCTGGTGTGATCGTCTCTGAGCGATAGTGAGTCGGGCTGGCCAGAGTCCGCTGGTCTCGGGGAAGCATTTCACGGAAGGGATAGACATAGGCAGACAGCCTGTAGTAGCCGACCGTCCTCAGGAGGCGCAGAGCTGCTTCCTCGTCGGAGACTTCAAGCCCGCGACCCTGGAGGAGCTTCAACTGTTCCTCGTAGGTGCGGTGAGGCTTGATGTAGGTGCCGGCCATCAAGCACTCCTCGGGGAAAAGAAAACCGGCCCTTGCAGTCGTGGTGACTAGCAGCGGGACCGGTGTTGATGGGACAACGATAGCGCAGAGTGTCGGCAGGGGGAGACCCTGTGTGCACAACCGAGCCCGGCTGATCTGTGCAGTCCCACCCGGGCAGACCCCAGCAAAAGCAAAAGTCCCGGTCGCTTGGACCGGGACTGCTTGAGACGCTGTGCGCGAGGGGGGAGTTGAACCCCCACGCCCTTTCGGGCACACGGACCTGAACCGTGCGCGTCTGCCTATTCCGCCACCCGCGCGCTGGCTGGTTCTGAGGCTCCTGGGAGGCTCATCTGCAACCGAGGAAGAAGATTAGCATGCCGATCGGGAGACTCTCACATTGCGGGTTCGGCCGAACCTCCCGATACGATCGATCGTCGTACCAGTGTGCCCACCGCACACCGGTGGGCGTGGCGTACGGCGCGCCGTCTGCCGGCGCCGTACGGCAAGCACGATCGTTGGGTCCAGCCGACGACCGACCGTGGAGGAGGACGCGTGCGACCGCTGCAGCGCTTCGAACGACGCCTCGAGGGCATCGTGAGCGGGGTCTTCGCGCGCGCGTTCAAAGGTGACGTGGAGCCGATCGAGCTGGCCGCCGCCCTCAAGCGTGAGATCGACAACACCGCGCGGATCCTGTCCAGGGACCGCCGGCTGGTGCCGAACCACTTCACCATCGAGCTCGGCCCGGACGACTTCGAGCGGCTGAACGCCTACGGGCGGACGCTGAACCACGAGCTCGCCAACGAACTGCGCGACCACGCAGACATCCAGCGCTACACCTTCTCCGGACCGATCGAGATCGAGTTGACCCAGCAGGACGATCTGCCGACCGGCAAGTTCCGCGTCGTCAGCGCCACGGTCGCTACGCCCCAGCGCCCCAAGCCCCAGCCCGCCCAGCCCTACATCCCCGACGAAGGCCAGACCGTGCTGCAGAGCGCGCCCGTGCCACCGCCGCCCGCACCCGCGCCGGTACGCCGCGGCCACCCGCAGGTGATGCTCGAGGTCAACGGCCGCCGCCGCCCGATCAACCCACCCGGAGTGGTGCTCGGCCGCGGCACCGACGCTGATATCCAGATCAACGATCCCGGCGTCTCGCGGCGGCATGCGGAGATCCGGTTGATGCCGGAGGGACCCGGTGGTGTCAGGGTGGTGCTGGTCGACCTAGGCTCCACCAACGGCACCCTGGTGAACGGACGCCGGGCGGCCGAGGCCGAACTGACCGACGGATCGACCGTGAGGATCGGGAACACCACCATGACGCTGCGCCTAGCGGACGAGCCGATCGCCCAGCCGCCGAGCAGCGGGTGGTGACTGGCCTTCCATGTCGGAACTGACACTGACCCTGATCAAACTGGGGTTCCTGGCCCTGTTGTGGATGTTCGTCCTGGCGGTCCTCTCCGTGATCAGGTCGGACCTGTTCGGCGCCAAGGTGGACAGCCGCGCGGTCGCCGCGCCCGTAGCGCAGAACAACGGCCGCACCCCGAAGCCGGTCAAGCCCACCAAGAAGCGGAAGGGCCAGCCGGGTTCGGTGACGATCGCCGACGGGCCGCAGGCCGGCGTGGGCGCGACCCTGGGCGACGAGCCGGTGGTGATCGGCCGTGGTTCGGACTGCCAGATCCGGCTGGACGACGACTACTCGTCCACCCGGCACGCCCGGTTGTTCCAGTCCGAGGGCGAGTGGTGGGTCGAGGACCTCGGCTCCACCAACGGGACCTACCTGGACGGTCAGCGGGTGACCCGTCCGGTGCCTGCCGAGATCGGCGGTTCGATCCGGATCGGCCGTACGACGCTGAACATCGCGAAGTAGGCCGCCGCCCATGACCTTGTCGCTCGACTACGCCGCACTGTCCGACGTCGGACGGGTCCGCCGCAACAACGAGGACTCCGCGTACGCCGGTCCACACCTGCTGCTGCTCGCCGACGGTATGGGTGGTGCCGCCGCCGGTGAGGTCGCCAGTGCCGCGGCCGTCCAGGTGATCCGCCGGCTGGACAAGCCGGGCATCACCGGCGAAGACATGATCGAGGCCCTCGCCGGAGCAGTGCACCGCGCGAACGAGCGGCTCTCCGAACTGGTCGAGGAGGACCCCGAGCGCGAGGGCATGGGGTCGACCGTGACCGCGCTGCTGTTCGACGGTCAGCAACTCGGGCTCGCGCACCTCGGCGACTCCCGGGCCTACCGGATGCGCGACGGGCGGCTGGAGCAGCTCAGCCACGACCACACGTTCGTCCAGTCCCTGGTCGACGAAGGCCGCATCTCCAAGGAAGAGGCCTTCACCCACCCCCACCGGAACCTGATCCTCCGCGTGCTCGACGGCCGTCCGGACTCCGACCCGGACCTCCAGATCCTCGACGTGCAGGCCGGCGATCGCCTGATGCTGTGCAGCGACGGTCTGCCCGACTACGTCAGCGACGCGGTGATCGCCACCTCGATGTCGGACGGTACGCCGGACTCCGTCGTGGTCGAGCTGATCACCCACGCGCTCGAGGCAGGGTCGAACGACAACGTCACCTGCGTCGTCGCGGACGTCATCGAGACCGCACCCGCCAGTGGGGATACCCCGCAACTCGTCGGGGCCGCCGCCGAGCTCGCGCAGGGTGGTACCGGCCGGACCGAGCACACGATCGCAGTACCGGGCAGTGGTGAGGAGAACGACGGCCGCGGGGGGGACTTCGATCCGGAGGAACTGCGGTATGCGCCGCGGGCTCCGAAGCGGTTCCTGTGGTTGCGGCGCCTCGCAGTGCTGGTCGTCGTGCTCGGACTGATCGCGGGTGGTGGCTGGTTCGCCTACAGCTGGACCCAGAACCAGTACTACATAGGCACCGACGGCGACTACGTGGCCATCTTCAAGGGTGTGGACGAGCAGATCCCCGGGCTCAACCTGTCCAACATCTACGAGGTCCAGTCACTGCAGGTGGACAAGCTGCCGACGTACAGCCGGGAGCAGGTGGAAGGCACCATCCAGGCGGACGATCTGACCGCGGCCCGGGGCATCATCACCGAACTGCAGCGGACCGCCGACGAGTGCGCGGCCAAGCAGACCCCCAAGCCCACCCCGCCGAAGCCCAGCACCCCGAGACCCAGTACGCCGGCCACCTCGGCCAAGCCGCCGGCGAGCACTCCGCCCTCCACACCGGCATCGACGCCGTCGAACGGATCGGACAACCCCGATGACTGCGACGGCGTCCGATGAGTATCGCGTCCACCTCCGTCATCCAGATCATCCCGCGCACCCGGCGCGGGGTGGAGCTGTGGCTCCTCATCGTGGCTATCGGCGTCTCCGTCGCCGCCTACGTCAACATCGGCCTCACCGTGCAGGACAAGGTCCCGGCCAGCACCGGGTACTACGCCGCCGGGATCGGCCTGCTCGCCCTGATCGCCCACTTCGCCCTCCGCTACCGGGCCCCGTACGCCGATCCGGTGCTGCTGCCCTGCGCCGTGCTCCTCAACGGCCTCGGGGTCGCCATGATCCACCGGGTCGACCTCGGACTCGCCAAGGCCGCTGAGGAGGCCGGCCGCGATCCGAGAGGTCCGGCGGCTCCGCAGCAGATCACCTGGACCGCGGTCGGCATCGTCCTGTTCCTGGTCGTCATCCTGCTGATCAGGGACCACCGGCGACTCCAGGCGCTGACCTACACAGCGGGCCTGGCCGGTCTTCTGCTGCTCGTCCTGCCGCTCGTCCCCGGCCTCGGGGTCAACATCAACGGCGCGCAGATCTGGGTCCGCTTCCTCGGCATGTCGTTCCAGCCCGGCGAGTTCGCGAAACTCTGCCTGGTGGTCTTCTTCGCCGGCTACCTGGTGGTGAAGCGGGACGTGCTGACCCTGGCCGGGCACCGGTTCCTCGGCCTGGACCTGCCCCGGGCCCGCGACCTCGGCCCGATCCTGATCGCCTGGGCGGTCAGCCTGGGGGTGCTGGTCTTCGAGAAGGACCTCGGCTCCTCCCTGTTGTTCTTCGGCCTGTTCCTCTTCCTCCTGTACGTCGCGACCGAACGCGCCGGGTGGCTCCTGATCGGTGGACTGCTGTTCGCGGCCGGGGCCTGGTTCGCGTACGCCACCTTCGGTCACGTGCACAAGCGGGTCGAGGATTGGCTGCACCCGTTCAACGAGGTCGGCGGTCAGGTATCGAACGCCTTGATGGGGCAGGCATGGGGCGGGGTGCTCGGCCGCGGACTCGGCCAGGGCCGGCCGGAGCTGCTCCAGTTCTATGCCCAGAGCGACTTCATCATCTCCTCGTTCGGCGAGGAGCTGGGGCTGACCGGCATGATCGCGATCATCCTGGTCTACACGCTGATCGTCGAGCGCGGTTTGCGTACCGCGTTAGGCTGCCGGGACATCTTCGGCAAGCTGCTCGCGACCGGTCTGGCGATGTCGTTCGCCCTGCAGGTGTTCGTGATCGTCGGCGGCGTCACCGGGCTGATCCCGTTGACCGGCCTGGCCACACCGTTCATGGCGCTGGGCGGCACCTCGCTGGTGGCGAACTGGGCCATCGTCGCGCTGCTGCTCCGAATCAGTGACCAGGCCCGCCGGCCCCAGACCCCTGCGGCGCCGGTCTCCGACGACACGATCGCCCTGGCGGTGCAGAAGCAGTGAACTCAGCCATCCGAAGACTGGCCGTGGCCGCGATCGTCCTGATGCTCGCGCTGATGGCGAACTCGACCTACTTGCAGGCGTTCCGGGCCGACGACCTCAACGGCCGCAACGACAACAGGCGGGTCCGCGACTCGCAGTTCTCGGTGGACCGCGGCCCGATCCTGGTCGGCAGTACGCCGATCGCGGAGAGCAAGGAGTCGAACGACCAGTTCGAATTCCAGCGGACCTACCGGGTCGGCCCGCAGTACGCGCCCGTCACCGGTTTCTACTCCTACCTGTACGGCCGGGCCGGCCTCGAGCTGACCCAGAACTCCGAGCTGAACGGGTCGGACCCCTCGCTGGCGTTCCGCCGGGTGGTCGACGTGATCACCAACCGTCGCCAGCAGGGTGCGAGCGTCTCCCTGACGCTGAACGCGAAAGCCCAGCTCGCGGCATACAGCGCAATGGGCAACAAGAAGGGCGCGGTCGTCGCGATCGAGCCGAAGACCGGCAAGGTCCTAGCGATGGTCTCGACACCCTCGTACGACCCGAACCAGCTGGCCAGCCACGATCTGGACAAGGTCGGCACGACCTGGAAGAAGCTGCTCGAGGACCCGAACAAGCCGATGTCCAACCGGGCCATCCGGGAGCTGTATCCGCCGGGTTCGACGTTCAAGCTGGTCACGGCGGCCGCCGCACTGTCGAGCGGTAGGTACACCCCCGAAACGAAGGTCCGCTCTCCTGCCGAGCTGGAACTGCCGCAGACCACCACCCCGCTGAAGAACGAGAACCTCCAGAACTGCGGCGGCAGCGACAACGCGACACTCACGGTCGCGCTGCGGCTCTCCTGCAACACCGCGTTCGGTTCGGTCGGTCTCGACCTGGGCGCGGACGCGCTCCGCGAGCAGGCGGAGAAATTCGGCTTCGGGGAGAAGCTGCTGCCGGAACTGGGCGCGGTCGCCAGCCAGTTCCCGGCCGACCCGAACGCCCCGCAGGTCGCGCAGTCCGCGATCGGTCAGTTCGACGTCCAGTCCACCCCGCTGCAGATGGCGATGGTGGCGGCCGGGATCGCCAACGGCGGCGACGTGATGAAGCCGTACCTGGTCCAGAACGTGAAGACGGCGGACCTGAAGACGGTGTCCGAGACCAAGCCGGAGTCGCTGCACCAGGCGGTCACGCCCGAGGTCGCGAGTCAGCTGACCCAGATGATGATCGACGTGGTCAACAACGGCACCGGTAAGCCGGGCCGGATCGACGGCGTCCAGGTGGCCGGCAAGACCGGTACGGCGCAGACCTCGCCGGATCGGCCGCCGTTCGCCTGGTTCACCGCGTTCGCGCCGGCCAACGACCCGCAGATCGCCGTCGCGGTGATGATCGAGGACGCGAACGTCCCGCGCACCGACATCGCCGGCGGCACGCTGGCCGCCCCGATCGCCAAAAAGGTGATTCAGGCGGTGCTGGGCCAATGAATCCGTTCCCCGCCCCACCACCGGGGTCGATGACTTCGCGGAATGATTCACTGACAGTGCGTCTAGCCAACGGGGGCTCACGTGTGGCTGCGGCTACCTTGGGCAAATTGAGTGTGTTCCGGACAGGTCCGATCCGCGCAGGTTGGAAGGCAGAGTAATGACATCGCAGGCACGTCTCGTCGGCGGGCGCTACGAAGAAGGCGAACCCCTGGGCCGGGGAGGCATGGCCGACGTCCGCAAGGGCGTCGACAACCGGCTCGGACGCACTGTCGCGATCAAGCGGCTCCGGGTCGATCTGGCCAGCGACTCCACCTTCCAGGCCAGATTCCGGCGCGAGGCACAGTCCGCGGCATCGCTGAACCACCCGACCATCGTGTCGGTCTACGACACCGGTGAGGAACCGGACCCGAACGGCTCCGGCATCACCATCCCGTACATCGTGATGGAGTACGTGGCCGGCAAGACGCTGCGCGACCTGATCCGCGAGGGCCGCAAGATCATGCCCGAGCGCGCCCTGGAGATCACCTCCGGCGTGCTCGAGGCGCTCGACTACAGCCACCGGGCCGGCATCGTGCACCGCGACATCAAGCCCGGCAACGTGATGCTGACCCCGCAGGGCCAGGTCAAGGTGATGGACTTCGGCATCGCCCGGGCCGTCGCGGACACCTCGTCCACGATGACCCAGACGGCCGCGGTGATCGGCACCGCGCAGTACCTGTCGCCGGAGCAGGCCCGGGGCGAGACCGTCGACGCGCGGTCCGACCTGTACTCGACCGGGTGCCTCCTGTACGAACTGCTCGTCGGGCGGCCACCGTTCGTGGGTGAGTCGCCGGTGTCGGTGGCCTACCAGCACGTCCGGGAGGAGCCGGCCCCGCCGTCGGCCTTCGACCCGGACATCCCGCCGGAGGTCGACGCCGTCGTCCTGAAGGCGCTGACGAAGAACCGCGAGCACCGGTACCAGAGCGCCAACGAGATGCGGCAGGACATCCACCGGGTGCTCGCCGGACAGCAGGTGACCGCACCGATGGCCGCGGTCGCGGAGACCCGGGCGATCCCGGCGACCGCGGTCGCTCCTGCGATGGCCGGCGGTCCGCAGTACGGGCAGACCCAGCCGAACGACCTTCTGCCGCCGGACGACGGCGACGACGAGGCGCAGGCGGCGCGGGCCCGGCGGAATCGCGGGCTGGCGTACTTCCTGCTCGGTCTCGCGATCGTGGCTCTCGCGGTCGGCGCCTACGCGATCATCACCAACCTGGGCGGCGACGACACCGCCAACACGCCGACGCAGGTGGCTGTCCCGGCTGTGTCGGGCAAGACGCTTGACGTGGCGACCGGTCAATTGACGGCCCTGGGGCTGAAGGTGGCCTCCACCCAGGCGGCCAGTGCCACGGTGGAGAAGGGGCTGGTCGTCAGCTCGAATCCGACGGCGAACACGATGGTGGACAAGGACTCCACGGTCAATCTGGTGGTATCCGCCGGGCCGAACACCTTCCCGGTCCCGGACGTGATCGGGAAGACGGAGTCCGAGGCCAGGTCCCTGCTGGGGGCACCCCCGGGGAACTTCGAGGTCGCCTCCAACGCCAAGGAGCAGGACAGCGAGGAGCCGGCCGGAACCGTGCTCAGCGTCAGCCCGGATCCGGGCAAGAGCTACGGCCCGGGGACCGAGTTCACCCTGACGATCTCCACCGGCATTGTGAAGGTCACGGTGCCGGACCTGATCAAGCAGAACCAGGATGACGCAACGGCCGCGCTGAAGGCCCTCGGCCTGGCCGTCGGCTATGAACAGGCTGCGTCAGGGGCTGTCCCGGGCACCGTGGTCAAGCAGAGCGTCGCGCCGAATTCCAAGGTCGACAGGGGCACCAAGGTGATCATCACGATCGCGATCCAGCCCGAGGAGACGCCATCACCGAGCGACACCCCGTCTCCGACCGACACCCCGTCGTCGCCCACCATCACGCTGCCCGGCGGTGGCGGCGGCCCGGGCGAAGGTAACGGCGGCCCAGGCGAGGGCAACGGCGAGTAGCCAGGACGCACCAAAGGCCGCGGGATCTCCAAGGGTCCCGCGGCCTTTGCGTTGGATCAGTTGGCGCGTCCAGATCAGCTGACTACGGGAGCCATCCCCGCCGAGCGGGCGACCGCGTCCGGGTCGCCGCAGATCTCGAGCCAGTTGGCGAGCATCCGGTGGCCGCCCTCGGTGAGCACGGACTCGGGGTGGAACTGCACTCCCTCGACCGGCAGATCGCGGTGCCGCGCGGCCATGATCACGCCCGCCTCGGTCCGCGCTGTCACCTGCAGGACGTCCGGCACGCTGTCCTCGGCGATCGCGAGCGAGTGGTAGCGGGTCGCGGTGAACGGCGAAGGCAGTCCGGCGAGCACGCCCACGCCTTCGTGGAAGACCTCACTGGTCTTGCCGTGCAGGAGTTCGTCGGCCCGGCCGACGACACCGCCGTACGCGACGCCGATCGCCTGCAGGCCAAGGCAGACGCCGAAGATCGGGACCTCGCCGCCCGTCTCCTTGACGATGTCCACACACGCCCCGGCCTCCTCCGGCGTACCTGGGCCGGGCGACAGCAGCACTCCGTCGTACTCCGAGACCTGGTCCGGACTGACCTCGTCGTTGCGCAGCACGGTGGTGTCGGCCTGCAACTGCTGCAGGTACTGCACCAGGTTGTAGACGAAGGAGTCGTAGTTGTCGACGACGAGGATCCGTGGCATGCGCACCATTCTGACAGGTGCCGACCACTTAGCGACCGCTGTTGCTCGGGGTCGCGGAGGGGGTGGCCTCGAAGCCCGGCACCGTCGCGCTCTGCAGGTCCAGCGACCCCTCGTACGCCGGCATCGCGATCGACGACTGGGACTTCACCTCGTAGCCCAGCTGGAACTTCACCACATAGTCCTGCAGGTTCTCGATGTACTTCGAGTCGTCCAGCGCCTGTTGCAACTTCTGCCGGTCGCCGATCGCGGTGATCCGGTACGGCGGTAGGTACGGGACCCCGTGCAGGACCACGGAGTTGCCCACGCACTTGATCCCCGTGGTCGAGATCACCCGGTGGTTCTGGATCGAGATCGCATCGGCACCACCGGCCCAGAGCGCGTTCACCACGGCCTGGATGTCCTGCTGGTGGATCACCAGCCAGTCGGCGTCGACATCCGGGTTGTCCTTGACCACCTCGGGCGGCGCATCCTTCAGCGTCACGGTCAGACCCGGGCCGGTGACAGGCGTCGTACCGACCGCTTCGGACAGGTCCTTGAGTTGCTTGGACAGCTTCGGCTCGATCGAGCCCTGCTGGGTCTGCAACTGCTCGATGTCCTGGCTCAGCGCGGCGTGCTGGCGGGTCAGGGTGGCGCTGCGGCGACTCTGTTCCTCCACCAGGCCAGCGAGCGTAGTGTTGCGACTAGGACGGAGATCGGTGCCACGGGCGTTGGTGGCGCTCGTCGCGAACAGCAGACCAGCGCACAGCAGCGCGACTGGCGCACCCACGCGCCAGAGCGAGATACGCCTGAGCCTGCTCACCGTGAACCCCATACTCTCGTCTGCACTACGCTAACCGAGGCCAGACCCAGTGGTGTGGCTGGTGACAGCCTCGCGAACCGAGGCGACACCACTCACCTTAGTGTCCGCTACAAGGAGCCCAGCCGTGCCCGAGTCGAGCAGTCGGAACAAGAAGAAGTCGACCGCGGAGAAGCCGCAGAAGACTCCGAAGAAGCCGCGCACCTCCAGCCGCGTCTGGGTGGCGCCGCTGATGCTGGGCTGCTGGCTGCTCGGACTGGTCTGGCTGGTCGTCTTCTATGTGGCCGGCGAGGACATCCCGGTGATGCGCGACCTGAACAACTGGAACCTGCTGATCGGCATGGGCCTGATCGCGGTCGGTTTCGTCGTCTCCACGCAGTGGATCTAAGTTCTAGCTCCTGAGTTATCCACACTGGTATCCCCAGCTGTGCACAGCTTTTGGCGAGGTTTTCCCCAGGTTTTCCCAAGGTTTCGCACCGTTCTGGGGAGAAATCGGCCAAATCTGTGGATCATCAAGGTTTGATCACCCCTTTATCCACAGCTGGGGAGGAATCCTCGGTCGCGCGGGACCTGAGCCGTCGACGGGTCTGATCGCCCGGCGTAACGTCGGCAGCGTTCAGCGGCCTGGGGACACAGGGGAGGGTCTCACGATGTTCGTACAGGTAATTCAGGGGCAGGTGACAGACGCCGAGCAGGCACACGCCGCGCTCGACCGGTGGGCTGAGGAGCTCGCGCCCACTGCGAACGGCTGGCTCGGCACGACGGCAGGAGTCACCGACGACGGGCAGTTCATCGCACTGGCACGCTTCGAGTCCGAGCAGGACGCCCAGCGCAACAGCGCCCAGCCCGAGCAGGACAAGTGGTGGAGCGACCTGTCGTCGCTGTTCCCCGACGGTGCCACCTTCCACGACAGCAACGATGTGGTCACGGATCTCGTCGGCAACCCGGACTCGGCCGGATTCGTCCAGGTCATGCAGGGCCGGGGCTCCGATCCTGACCGTGCTCGGGAACTGATGAGCGAGGACTCCGACAAGTGGGCCGACTTCCGGCCTGACCTCGTCGGCAGTGTCGCCGCCATGTACGGCGACGGCGAGTACACGATGGAGATGTTCTTCACCTCCGAGGAGGCGGCCCGGGAGGGCGAGAAGAAGGAGCCGCCGCCGGAGCTCAAGGCGCAGATGGACGAAATGAACTCGTTGTCCACCGGCATGCCGGCCTTCTTCGACCTCAAGCACCCCTGGCTCTACTCACCCCGCTAGCCCCGAAGGACGACGGCCAGTCGCGCCGCGAAGTCCGCGGGGAACTCATGCCCCAGTCCGGGCAGCCGTTCGACGGTGAGCCCGAACGCGGACGACTGCGGGCCGGCGGTTCCCGCAGCGCCGGAGCCAGTACTACGACGCCTGCCGCGGGCTCGCGGGACAGGGCGACCACCCGCCGAAATCCGGGCAACGGCTGAAGAGTCGCAAGATCGTCGTCCTCGGTCAGGATCGACGGCCCGTGGATCCACCGGCTCGAAAAGGGCAAGAGCCTCGCGTTGCCGGCCCTCGGAGTACACGGCTTCGGCACGGTCGGTCAGCTGGTCATAGCGGGCCTCAGGAGTCGTCACCCGACCGATCCTGTCAGGCCGCCTGGGACTCGTCAGGAATATATGTAGACATGTACGTAGGCCATACGTATAGTTCTACGTAGGAGGAGAGAGACATGCCGAACAAGACGATCTACGTTTCCGACGACGACCAGCCCCTCTACAAGCGGGCCCAGGAACTCGCCGGCAACTTGTCCCAAGCCATCTCCCTTGCGCTGCGGCGGTACGTGGAGATGGAGGAAGGCCGGCTCGAGGGCTTCGAAGAGATCACCGTCCGGGTCGGGCGCGGAACAGGCCGCCAACAGCGGTTCTCCGGCGTCCTGCTCGCCGAGGGTGGCCGATCCAACAAGGACGGCTACGAGGCCTTCAAGGTGTACCGCAGCCGGACCGGGAAGTTCGTCCTGCACGCCGACCGGCGCCAGCAGTACAGCAGTGTCACCACCGTCGACGGTGAGGAGCAGAACTACACCGGCTGGCGGAGCTGGATCGGCAGCTTCAGCAGCAACCAGACCTGGAGCATGGCGCAGGGCGAGGCCACCCTGCACGTCGTCGAGACCGTCGAGGAACTGCGCGCGCTGATCCCGGACGACCTCTACGCGATGGTCGAGGAAGCGGCTGACCAGCCCACCGTCGAGGACCTCGACATCTGACGGTCCACCTACCCCCCAACTGAACTTTCCCCACCAACGGCGGTTCGACGCATAGAGCCGGCCGGATGGTTCAGCACGCCTGAAACCTCCTCCTCCACACCACATCAGCCACCTGGGTCAGGTTCACCCTGCCCAAAAACAAGCGAGGACCCCATGAACAGTGCGACCCCGGCGATCGACGTGACCGGACTCCACAAGGCCTACGGTGACAAGGTCGTGCTCGACGGCATCGACCTGAACGTTGCCGAAGGCACCATCTTCGCCTTGCTCGGCCCGAACGGTGCCGGCAAGACCACGGCCGTGCACATCCTGTCCACCCTGATCACCGCCGACGCCGGCGAGATCCGGGTCGCCGGGCACGACCTGCACAGCGACCCCGAAGCGGTCCGCGCCGCGATCGGCGTCACCGGCCAGTTCTCCGCGGTCGACGGTCTGCTGACCGGCGAGGAGAACCTGATCATGATGGCCGATCTGGCTCATCTCGGCCGGCGCGAAGGACGCCGCCGGGCAGCCGAACTGCTGGAGCAGTTCGACCTGGTCGAGGCCGGCAAGAAGCTCGCGATGACGTACTCCGGCGGCATGAAGCGCCGGCTCGACCTCGCGATGACGCTGGTCGGGAGCCCGCGGATCATCTTCCTGGACGAGCCGACGACCGGGCTCGACCCGCGGAGCCGGCACAGCATGTGGCAGCTCATCCGTGAACTCGTCGCCGGTGGAGTCACGGTCCTGCTGACCGCGCAGTACCTGGACGAAGCGGATGAGCTCGCGGACCAGATCGCAGTACTGGATCACGGCAAGTTCGTTGCCCAAGGCACCCCTGCACAGCTGAAGCGGCTGGCACCGGGTGGGCATATCCGGCTCCGGTTCAACGCGCCGGAGGAGTACACGCTGGCCACCCAGGTGCTGCCGACCGCCTCCCGCGACGACGACGCCCTGGTCCTCCAGGTGCCGAACGACGGCAGCGTGCACTCGCTGCAGGCCCTGCTGTCCCGGATCAACGACGCCTCCCTCGAGGTGGACGAACTGACCGTCCACACCC
Organism: Kribbella sp.; assembly: GCF_035687465.1. NCBI lineage: Bacteria > Bacillati > Actinomycetota > Actinomycetes > Propionibacteriales > Kribbellaceae > Kribbella > Kribbella sp. The sequence goes on along the minus strand of NZ_DASRXP010000320.1, from coordinate 28,647 downwards.
CCGACCTGGACGACGTGTTCTTCGCCGTCACCGGTCAGCCGACCGCCAACGACACCACCGACCAGAAAGTGATGAGCAAATGAGCACCGCGACCTACCCAATGGCCGACACCGCCACGATGCTGCGCCGCAACCTGCGGCACGCCCTGCGGTACCCCGGCCTGTCCCTCGGCGCCCTCGGGATGCCGGTCATCATGATGCTGCTGTTCGGCCTCATCTTCGGCGACACCTTCTCGGCCGGTCTCGGCGGCGGGAGGGGCTTCGACTACATCGACTTCCTCACCCCGGGCATTCTGCTGATGTCGATCGCGTCCGGGACGATGTCCCCCGCGGTCAGCGCCGCGATGGACATGACCGAGGGCATCGTCGCCAGATTCCGGACGATGGCGATCTTCCGGCCGGCCGTCCTGACCGGGCACGTGCTGGCCAATGTGATTCTGACGATCATCAGCCTGACCCTGGTGGTCGGATTCGCCATCGCGATCGGGTTCCGCCCGAACGCGTCGTTCGGGGACTGGCTGCTGGCGGCCGGGTTGCTGGTCGCGCTAACCGTCGCCCTGACCTGGTTCGCGATCGCCCTGGGCCTGACCAGTAAGACCGCGGAGGGGGCGAGCAACATCGTCCTGCCGATCAGCCTGCTGCTGCCCTTCCTGAGCAACACCTTCATCCCGCTGGAGTCGATGCCGAGCGGCATCCGCTGGTTCGCCGAGTACCAGCCGTTCACGATCATCATCGACGCCCTGCGCCACCTGCTGCTGGGCATGCCGATGGACAGCAGCAACGGCTGGCTCGCCATCGCCTGGTGCCTGGCCATCGCCCTGGTCGGCTACTTCTGGGCCCAGAAGAGCTACAACAAGGGCACGGCGGCGTGACAGCTCAACGCGTTCACCAAGTGGAAAGGGCCGGGCTCATGACGGTGCGCCCAGGAGGTTGGCCCTGGTCCGCACGTGGGCCGGAACCAGTAGATCGCAATCGTCGTTGGTGACGGGTTCGCCGGCGACGACGCGGAGCGGGATCACGCCTGTCCAGTAGGGCAGGTCGAGGTCCTGCTCTTCGTCGTTCGCGCCGCCGCCGCGGGTCTTCACCGAGGCCTCGGTCAACGGCATAGCCAGGACTGACGTCTTGGCCAGCTCCTTGCGGTTCGGCGGGCGGCTACCCGCGGAGCGGCCCGGCACCAAGTGGTCGACGATCGTGGTCAGTCCATGCAGCTTCTCGTCCGGATCCTCGACCAGCCGCGGCGTTCCGAAGATCACCGCCGACCGGTAGTTCACCGAGTGATGGAACGCCGAGCGGGCCAGCACCAAGCCGTCCGTATGAGTCACGGTCACGCAGATCGTCTGCTCCGGCGCCGCCACCACACTCCGCGCGGCCACCGAGCCGTGCAGGTAGAGCGTCCCGTCCGGCCCCTTCCCGAGGTCCACCCCGTACGCCGTGGGCAGGACGACCGGGTCTCCTTCGAGGATCAACCCGAGATGGCAGAACATGCCCTCACGGAGTACGTCGTACAGGGCGTCGCGGTCGGTCGCGGCGCGGTCCTTGGAGCGACGCAGCGAGGTCCGGGGAGTCGGTTGCAGCGGCGTGACGGTGATGGTCATGTGAACCAGCGTGAGGCGTCAATGGCATGCTGGCACGGTCCATTCCCCTTCGAATCAGGTAGTCCACTTTGGATAGCTCGTTGCCCCTGACGCTCACCCGCGACGCCGGTGTGCCGCTGCATCTGCAGTTGGCGGAGCAGTTCCGGGCGGCTGTGCGGGACGGTCGGCTCCAGGCCGGGCACCGGTTGCCGTCCACCCGGGATCTGGCCCTGGAGTTGGCGGTGTCGCGGTCGGTGGCCCAGGCGGCGTACGACCAATTGCACGCCGAGGGGTGGATCGCGGGACGGACCGGATCGGGCACCTACGTGGCGGACGTAGTACCGCTGCAGCCGTCGGTGCGTCAGCGACGCAAGCCCGTTCCTGAAGAGTCGGAGGCGTTGCTGACACTCCGGCCGGGGATCCCCTACATCGCGACCGAGCCGGATGCGGGCTGGCGGCGAGCGTGGCGCGAGGTGTCGACGCAGGCGCCGCCGCGTGGCTACGACAATCCGGCTGGGTTGCCGGCGCTGCGGGCGGAGCTGGCAGAACATGTCGGACGGGTGCGCGGGATCGCTTGCGAGCCTGAGAACCTGCTGATCACGAACGGCACCACGCACGGGTTGCGGCTCCTGCTCAGCGTGACGCAGCAGCCGGGCGCCCGGATCGCGATCGAGGATCCGGGCTATCTCAATGCCGTCCGGGCCGTTCGCGATCACGGACTCGAGGTCGTCGACATCCCTGTGGACGCGGACGGCCTGAAGGTGTCGGCGCTGCAGGACGACCTGTCGGCGGTCTACGTCACGCCGTCGCACCAGTACCCGCTCGGCGGCCGGCTACCAGTTGCCCGACGCAACGAACTGATCCGGTGGGCGCGGCGGACCGGCGCGACCCTGATCGAGGACGACTACGACAGCGAGTTCCGGTACGATGTGGCGCCGTTGCCCGCGCTGGCCCAACTGGATCTCGACCAGGTGGTCCACCTCGGCACCCTGTCGAAGATGCTCAGCCCCGCTCTACGACTGGGCTGGCTCGTCGCCTCACCAGCTGTGGTGGACCGGCTGGCGGCGTACCGGGCGCAGTCGGGGGACTGGCCGGGCTGGCCGATGCAGGCCGCCCTGCTCGCGATGCTGCGCGACGGCTACCTGGACCAGGTCGTCCGCCGCGGCCGCCGCCTGTACGCCGACCGCCGCAACTACACGTGCTCCGTCCTGGCACCGTACGGCCGCATCATCGGCCAGGACGCCGGCCTCCACATCACCCTGCTCCTACCGCCCACCACCAACGACCGAGCCGTCGCCGCCCAAGCCCGCGCCGCCGGCGTCCAAGTAGCCCCTCTCTCCGACTACCGCCGATCAACCCCCGGCCCACCCGGCCTAGTCATCGGCTACGCCACCCCCACCGACCCCGACCTGCACGCGGCCCTCGCGATCCTCGTCGACGTCCTGAGCAGGGCTGTCGGGAACAACAGGAGGTAGTGCCCGCACTGCCCCCGACCGCCACCGTCCTGAGCGTGGCGCCCGGCTCAACCGCCGACTACCTCCTGTCGTTCCCGACAGCGATGGTGGTTAAGGCGAGGCTGGGTTGGTTTTGAGGGGTGGTTGGACGGTGGGAGTGTCGGCGGTCCAGGTGAGTTCGGAGAGCCACATGGTGCGGCCGGGTGGGTCGGAGCCGACTAGGGCTGGGTCCCAGGCGTGGTAGATGAACCAGTAGCGGTTGTCTTTCTGGAGGACCATGTTGTGGCCAGGGCCGGCGGCGTCGGGGGAGGTTGTCAGGATGGGGTCTCCTGATTTGGTGCAGGGGCCCGTGGGTGTTGCGCAGAGGGCGTGGCCTACGGCGTAGGTCTCTTTGTCGTAGGCGTTGGCGGAGTAGAAGAGGTGGAACTTGCCTTCGCGTTCGACCATGTACGGCGCCTCGACGAGATTGCCCTCCCACGGCAGCGTCTGCTTGATCAGGCGGATGGTCTCGCCGATCAGCGTGAGGCCGTCGGGCGAGAGCTTGGAGACGTAGATCCAGGTGTCGACGCCGATCGCGTTGCCGTCGTTCTTCCAGTAGAGCCAGCGTTGTCCGGTCGAGTCGGTGAACGGGCTCGCGTCGATCGAACCACCCTCGTCCGCCTGACAGATCAACGGTTTGCTCGACTTGTCGACAAAGGGACCTTCCGGCCTCGACGCCACCGCGACGCCGATGCATTGCCGCTGCGACTCGTCATCCGCGGTCGTGTAGTACATGACGTAGCGATCAGCAGCCTGTACTGCGACTTCGGGCGCCCACACCTTCCCCGGCGAACTCCAGGCGGGGAGCTCCGGCAACGCATCGCCCACCTGGTCCCACGTCACCAGGTCAGCGGACTTCAGCGTCTGGATGTTGCCGAGCGGCCCGTTCGTGGCGAAGGCGTAGTACCCGTCATCTACCGCGATCACGTGCGGATCGGCAAAGTTGTTGTCGTACACCGGATTCGTGAAGCCCATCGCTGCCCCTTCGCTAGGACTACTGGGGTCGCCACCGCCACAGCCGATCAGAGCCAGCAATAACAGCAGCGCCCCCAGTAGACCCCTCACTTGCTCGTGTAGAACCGCAGGTAGTCGAACGTTGCGACCGGGGGCGGGTTGGAGCCGGTCTGGTCGCCGTGCGCGTACAGCCCGAGCTGGGGCGTCGCCCCGGCCGGCAGTACCCAGGAAGCACCCCAGGTCCACTTCACTCCGTCGGTGCTCGTCCCTGCCCGATAGACGTGCTCTCCGGCAGCATTGCGGTTGTAGGCAAGCCGCATCCACAAGGTCGACGCCTGACGACCGATCGCAGCACCGCCGTAGCTGGTCGCGCCGTCTGAACGCGCCACCAGTTCACGACCGAACTCGGTCTGCCTCGTCCGCCAGATCGCCACGTCACCGAGGCGGGCGAAGTCGTCGTCGTTCAGGTACGCGATCATCCCGGCCTGCTGGTAGTTGCGGATGTCGCCCTCGCCCAGATCGAGGTGCAACTTCGTCTCCGCGATCCAACTGTTCCCGGCAGGAGTGTCGTGGAAGAGCAGCCCCGCGTTGTTGCCGGAGCCGACCAGATCGGTGTTCTGCAGCGGCCAGGACAACTTGCCATCAGCAACGACTGCCTTGGCGTCGGGCCGTACCCAGTTCCACCCGGGCTCGAGCCCACCACCGTTGAACTCGTCGCCTGCCAGCAACTTCCCTGTCTCCGGTACTGCGGCCAACCGGCGGACCGGTGTTGCCACGGCCCGTACGGTCAAGTTGTCCAATTCCGCCGAGCCCAGCCAACTCACCGGAGCCGACCGCACCTTCAACCCCGGTACTACGAGTCGCGCCTCGGCGTAAACGTCACCGAGCCCGACATCGTTCGCCCGGGCCGTCACGGTATCCCCGGACACCTGGACGCTGAGCCTGTTCCACTGTGAGCGGTCGAAGTCCGCAGGCAGCACCGCAGTCGCAACGCGGCCACCGACCACAAGGCTGACCTTCGTCGCCGAGACCGTCGCGACGACCGATCCGCCGCCGAGCACCGTGGTGAAGGACTGACTGCCGAGCCGCACGTCAGCGTCCACGCGGAGCGAGCCACCGGGTGCGGACTGCTTGGTCGCAGCGACGCCGCGGACAGCAGCACTCGGACCGCCAAGCTGGTCACCAGCCAGCCTGGTCGCACCGTGGATGCCTGGGGCCGGGTCCGTCGAGTTGATCCCCGCTGCCGATCCTGTGGTGGGCGCGGGCTGCGGTGTCTCCGACGGCCCGAGCCCGGCCCGCGTGCGGGGCCAGCCGTCGATCCAGTCGATCCGGTCGATCAGCATCGGCCGGCGGTTGATCCCGAACGGGTCGGTCAACCACGGGGTGCCGCGGTCGATCGCGTGGTAGACGATGTGGTCCTGGCCGGCCGCGTCGGTGAGGAACGCGTGGTGGCCCGGACCGATCCACTTGTTGCCGTTCTGGGTGATCACGGTGGTGCCGCCGACGCGCGACTCGTTCAGGCTCGCACCGGTGGCGTCCAGGAACGGGCCCTTGGGAGACTTGGACCGGCCCGCGAAGACGGAGTACCCGGTGGTCGGCCCGGCACAGCAGTTCATCGAGGAGCCCATCAGGTAGTACCAGCCGTCGCGGTAAACGACGTACGCGCCCTCGTAGCGGTCGCCGACGGTCACCTGGGTAGGAGTACCAACTGCGTGCAGACCGTCGGAGGAGAGTTCGGTGACGGAGATGCCGCCGTAGAAGCCGCCGCTGTACATGTAGCGCTTGCCGTCCGCCGCAGTCAGCATGGCGGGGTCGATGGTGCCGAAGAAGCCGCCGTTGCCGTCTGGCTTCGGTGCGACCACCGGGCCGTCGGTCGCGATCCAGGGGCCGGTCGGTGTGGGGGCGGTGGCGACGCCGATCGCGGGATCCCCACCGGGGTTGGCGAGGGTGTCGGTGACGGTGAAGTACATGACGTAGCGGCCGTCGAAGTAGCGGATGTCCGGTGCCCAGAAGAACGAGCCCGGTGCGGCCCACGCGGGCTTGGTGGCGTCGTTGAAGACCGTGCCGAGGTACTCCCAGGAGCCGAAGTCCTTGGTCCGGGCCATGTGCATCAGGCCGAAGGGGCCATTGGCAACCAAAGGATCGGAGGTGGCGTAGGCGTACCAGTAGCCGTCGCGTCCCTGGATCACGGACGGGTCGGCGAAAGTGTCGGCGAAGGATGCTGAGATGGCGTTGGTGGTGGTGGCTGCCGGAGCAGGCGGGGCAGCGACGGCGGCCGTAGTACCGGCTGTCACCGCGGCCACAGCGAGTGCTGCGGCGAGGAATTGTCTAGGAGGCACGGGCGGGTCCCCTCTCGAAGAACTGAATCAACCTTTGATGCCGCTACGAGCGACACCTTCGATCACGTAGCGCTGGACGAAGACGTAAAGGATGAGGACAGGGACGGCGGCCACGGTCGCGCCGGCCATGATCACCGGGTAGTCCGTGGTGTAGGCGCCCTGCAGCAGACTCAGACCGGCCGGCAGGGTGAGCCGCTCCGGGCTGAACAGGACGTAGAGCGGCCAGACGAAGTCGTTCCAGTTCGACAGGAAGGAGAGCACGGTCAGGGTGGCGAGTGCCGGTTTGGCGTTCGGCAGGATGATCCGGGTGAAGATGATCCAGGCGTTCGCGCCGTCGATCTGCGCGACCTCCTCGAGTTCCTTCGGGATGGCCAGGAAGAACTGCCGCATGAAGAAGACGCCGAAGGCACCCGCCGCGCCGGGAACGACCAGCGCCCACAAGGTGTCGAGCCAGCCGAACCTGTCCATCAGCAGGTAGTTCGGCATCAGGAAGACGAAGCCGGGCACGAACAGCGTCAGCATGATGACGCCGAAGATGGTCCGCTTGAACGCGAATTCCATCCGGGCCAGCGCGTAGCCGGCCATCGACGCCACCACCACGACCACCAGCGCGTGCAGGCCCGCCGCGGCGAAACTGTTCAGCGCCCAGCGCAGGACCGGGTTCTGACCGCCCGTGGTGAGGATCTCCCCGTAGGCGCGCCCGGTCGGATCCTGCGGTACCAGGGTCGGCGGCGAGGCCTGCGACTCGCCGATCGACTTGAAGGAGGTGATCGCCATCCACAGCAGCGGGGCGATCACCAGTACGGTCAGCAGGATCACCAGGATCCAGAACGCGACGGACGGCCGGCGCCTCATGCTTTGCGCTCCCTCAGCAGCAGGAAGGCGATGATCGAGACGACCGCCAGGCACAGCGCCAGCAGGTAGCTCATCGCGGTCGCCTGGCCCATCCGGAACTGGCTGAAGCCGGTGTCGAGCATCACCATCAACGCGGTTCTGGTCTCGTCACCCGGCCCGCCCTGGGTGATCAGCGTCGACTGGCCGAACATGTTGGCGCTGGCCAGCAGGGTGATGGTCACGATGAACACGCTCACCGGCCGGAGGCCCGGCAGGGTGACGTTGCGGAACTGCTGCCACTTGTTCGCCCCGTCCAACTCGGCCGCCTCGTACTGCTCGGCCGGGATGTCCTGCAGACCGGCGAGGTAGATGATCGAGTTGAAGCCGGCGGTCCACCACACGGTCACCCCGACCAGCGCGATCCACGCCCACGGCTGGTCGGTGGTCCAGCCGATCTCGCCGATGCCGAACACCCCGAGGAACGCGTTCAGGATGCCGAAGCTGGTGTCCAGGATGTAGCGGAACATCAGTCCGACGACCGCCACGCCCAGCACGAAGGGCGCGAAGTACACGGCCCGGAAGAAGGTCCGGCCCGGGAAGTGACGGTTCAGCAGAACGGCCAGACCGAGTGGCAACCCGACCAGGAAGGGCACCGACGCGAGCGTGAAGATCCCGGTCGCCCGCATGCCGTGCCAGAACGGCTCGGCGGTCGCCGACAGCGGGTCGAACAGGTCCTTGTAGTTCTGCAGTCCGACGAACGGCTTGCCCGGCAACTGGAAATCCCAGTCGTGCAGGCTCATCCAGAAGCCGAAGATCGCCGGCCCGATCACGAACAGCAGAAACAGCAGTAGATAAGGAGCAAGGAAGAGGTACGGCGTCGCCCGGCCGTACCCGCGCACCCCCGTCGAAGCGCGGGTACGGCGCTTGCGGACGGCGCCTGCGCTGGTATCGGCCACCGGCGTGGCAGGAGGTGCAGCGGTGGGCATCCTTATGCGCCGTACTTCTTGCGGTTGGCCTCCAGAATCTTGTCGGCCCGGGCCGACGCGTCCGCCAGCGCCTTGCCGGGCTCCGCCTTCAGCAGCACGGCCTCGTTGACGGCCTTGTTCAGCTCGGCCAGCGCGTCACCGATGCCGGGAACGGGTGGCGGGAAGTGCAGGTCGTCGATCTGGGTGGCCAGCGAGGCCTGTTCCGGCAGCGCCTTGAACTCGGCGGACTCGCGGACCTGCTTGCGGGCCGGCACCTGGCCGCCCTTGGCCCACTCGAGCGACTTCTGGCTGACGTAGCTCACGAACACCCGGGCGGCGGTGGACTTGTTCTGGTCCGGCGTCTTCAGCTTCGGCAGGCAGAACTGGTGCGACCCGGCCCAGGCGGCCTTGGTCCCGCCGATGTTCGGCAGCGGAGCCACGCCCCACTCCAGGCCCTTCTTCTCCTTGAACGTGTTGATGTTCCAGATGCCGTTCCAGACGAAGGCGTTCTTGCCGTTCATCACCGCGATGTTGTCGGCGTCCTGCGCGACGTTCTTCGGGCTGTGTCCGTTCTTCACCAGGTCGACGAACCAACTCAGCCCCTTGACGCCAGGCTCCTCGTGCCAGGTCGCCTTCGACGACTCCGGGTTGAACAGTTCGCCCCCGAACTGCCACAGCAGCGCCTGGACACTGAGCACGCCGGTGAACTGGAAGGGCGTGGCCCAGTGGCCTTGGATTCCCTTACCCTTCAACGCGTCCAGCGCCGCGGCGTACTCGTCGGCGGTGGTTGGCGGCTTGGCCGGATCGAGACCGGCCTGGGTCATCAGCTTCTTGTTGTAGAAGAACCCGAGCGGGTGCACGTCCAGCGGGATGCCGTACCGCTTGCCGTTGTACTCGCCGGCCTTCCAGACGACATCGGCGAAGTCTTCCTGCTTGAGCTCGAGTGCCTTCGCCACGTCGTCCAGCGGCTCGATCACGTTGCGCGCCGCGTTGGTGGCGAGCGAGTCCACGTGCATGATCGCGACCGCGGGACCACGGCCACTGCCGACCGCGGTCGGCAGCTTGGTGTAGTAGTCGGCCCACTGCATCACGGTCATCTTGACCTTGATGTTCGGGTGCTCGGTGTTGAACTGGTCGACCAGCCGCTTCATGAACGGGCCGTCGCCGCCGGTGAAGCCGTTCCAGAAGTCGAGTTCGACGTTCGGTCCGTCGTAGCCCTTCGCACCGCCGTCGCCGGTGGCCGGGGCCGCGCCGGGCTTGCCGGACGACCCTTCGCCGCAACCGGCCAGGATGCCTGCCGCGCCCAATGCTCCGATACCACCCAGCACGAGTCGCCGGTTGATGGTGTTCACCGTGTACCTCCAGGGGAGAGCCTGATCATGTGCCACGAGGCAGGGGGCAACGTGGCCGTGCAGATGCCATGGGTGACCGTGGTGCCATCCAGTTCGCGCGGGACCACCCGATCGGGGTCGTCGGCGGTGTTCACAGCGGCCCGGTCGTCGTCGTACAGAGCCAGGTGCTCCGTCAGTTCCAGCTCGCCGAAGCTGTGCAGGGGAACCTCCAGCCCGATCGTCTCGGTCTCGCTCCGGTTCACCGCGAACACGACCACCTCGCCGGTCTCGTCGTTGGCGGTCGCGGTGGTCCAGAGCGCAGAGACGGTACCGAAGGCCTGGGTGTCCACCTGCGGGCCGGCGACCTCGGTTCGTAGTACGCGATTGCCCGCGTGCCGCGCGGTCAGCGCGAAGGGGTGGAAGATCGTCTGCCGCCAGGCGCGGCCGCCCGGCTCGGTCAGGATCGGGGCGATCACGTTCACCAGTTGCGCCTGGCAAGCGATCTTCACCCGGTCGGCATGCCGGAGCAGGGTGATCAGCAGGCTGCCCACCACGACCGCGTCGTCGACGTCGTACACGTCCTCGATCAGGCCGGTGGCCTCGCGGATCTTCAGCCCGAGCTCGCCGGGGAAGCGGTCCTGGTACCAGACGTTCCACTCGTCGAACGACAGGGTCAGCTCCTTGTCGCTGCGCTTGAGCGCCTTCACGTGGTCCGCGGTCGCCACCACCGAGCCGATGAAGCGATCCATCCCCTCGGCGGCGGCCAGGAAGCTCGCCCGGTCATCGCCGGCCGGTTCGTAGTACGCGTGCAGGGAGATGTGGTCGACCAGGTCGTAGGTGCGCTCCAGTACCACGCGCTCCCACTCACCGAAGGTGGGCATGGACGCGTTGCTCGATCCGCAGACGACCAGTTCCAGGTCGGGATCGACCCGCCGCATCGCGTTGGCGGTCTCCTCGGCCAGCCGGGCGTACTCCTCGGCGGTCTTGTGACCGATCTGCCAGGGACCGTCCAGTTCGTTGCCCAGGCACCAGATCCGGATGTCGTGCGGTTTCTCGTGACCGTTGGCCACCCGGCGGTCGGACAACTCGGTGCCGGCCGGCAGGTTCGTGTACTGGAGCAGTTCGACGGCCTCGGTGATGCCGCGGGTACCGAGGTTGACCGCCCAGATCGGCTCCACCCCTGCTTTTCCGGCCCAGTCGACGAACTCGTCGGTGCCGACCTGGTTCGACTCGATCGCCCGCCAGGCCAGGTCGAGCCGCCGCGGCCGCTGGTCCTTGGGGCCGACGCCGTCCTCCCAGTTGTAGTTGGAGACGAAGTTGCCGCCGGGATAGCGAACCGCGGTGACGCCGAGTTCGCGGACCAGGTCCAGGACGTCGGTGCGGAAGCCGTCCTCGTCGGCGGCCGGGTGATCCGGTTCGTAGATGCCGGTGTAGACGCTGCGGCCCATGTGCTCGACGAACGAGCCGAACAAGCGCCGGTCCAGCGGGCCGACGACGAACGCCGGGTCCACGGCAAGGCGTGCCACTGTCACTGGATCAGTCCTCCCGCACGGTTTACATCGATTAACCTGGATTTCTACAACGATTGACATGCGCTGTAAAGACTTGGGCACCGCTGCTGAGGTTCTCGTCACCGGGCCGTGACCCGTTCCACGGCGTGGCACACTCGGCACAGCTTTGGTGGAAGGAGCTTGGATGGCGACAAGGTTGAGTGACGTGGCGGCTCGGGCCGGCGTCTCGGTGAAGACGGTCTCGAACGTCATCAACGACTACCCGCACATCACCGCGCAGACCCGGTCCAAGGTCGAGGCGGCGATCGCGGCGCTCGACTACAAGCCGAACCTCAGCGCCCGTTCCCTGCGCAAGGGCCGCTCCGACTTCATCGCCCTGGCCATCCCCGAGATGGCTTCGCCGTACTTCGCCGAACTGGGTGCCGCGATCTCCCGGGCAGCGAAGAAGCGGGGGATCACCGTGCTGATCGACCAGACCGAAGGTGAACTCGCGGCCGAGAAACTGGTGCTCGACGGGATGCGGGGGCAACTGATCGACGGGATCATCTTCTCCCCGATCACCACCACGCCGGCCAAGATCGCGTTGGCGGACACTGCGAAACCGCTCTTGCTACTGGGCGAACGGCACGCCGGCGGCACCTTCGACCACGTTGCCGTGGATTCGGTCCAGGCTTCGTTCGACGCGACCACCCACCTGATCTCGATCGGCCGCCGGCGCATCGCGGCGATCGGCGTCGGTGGCGGTGCGGGCACGGGAACCGTTCGCCGCAAGGGATATCGCAAGGCTCTCAAAGCCGCCGGACTGCCTCACGATCCGGCTCTCGAGCTGGCCGGAACGGGTTATCACCGCGAGGACGGTGCCGCTTCGATGCGTTCACTGCTCGAACTCCCGGAGCCGCCGGATGCGGTCTTCTGCTTCAACGATCTACTCGCCCTGGGCGCCCTCCGCACCCTGGCCGAGGCCGGGTTGTCCGTGCCGGGCGACGTTGCGGTGGTGGGTTTCGACGACATCGAGGACGGCCGCTTCCACTCGCCGGCTTTGACGACGATCTCACCCGACAAGGAGTGGCTGGCGGAGCACGCAGTCGGCGTCTTGCTAGAGCGGATCGCGGGAACCGGTGAGGCCGACCGCCGCGACCTCACCGTTCCCTACACCTTGCAGATCAGAGAATCCACCAGCGGCTAGAACACACTCGCGCAAGTGGTCAGGTTCGCGGTGACCGAGGCGCCGCGAGCCACGGTCACTTGCCGGGTCTCCAGTACCTGGCCGGTTGGGCGTTCACACGTCAGCGTCCACGACTCCGTGCCGCCTTGCTGGACGGTGATCGGTCGCGTCGACGGGTTCGCGTGGTACGTGTAGCTGCCGCCGGCCGGGACCACCATCGTCGTGTCGAGCACGTCGGGGATGTTGGTGCCGTTCCAGGTCTTGGTGTTGAACGACTTCTTCAGGCGCAGTACGGCGCCTGCCGGTCCGGACCCGGTGATGATCGAGTGGCGGGCCGGGTTGATCGTGCTCTCCGCGGCGATCAGGTAGGCCTCGCGGTTGCCCTTGCCTGCCGTGCTTCCTGAGCCGAAGTAGTAGTTCACCACGGTCGAGAAGGCCGGATGGAAGCTGCTGGTGCCGTGTTCGAAGGTGAACCCGAGCCCGCCGGTCGCGTAGTACGACCAGTCCTCGGTGGTCCCTGTGGTGTCGTAGAGCTGGTAGCCGAACTGGCTGGAGTACCCGTTCTGCGCGGCCATCTGATCACCGAGAGCCTTGTAGATCGCCTCGTCCGGGGTGTTCCCGGCGCCGGCGTACCCCGGCTCACGCAGTACGAGGTTCGAATAGGTGTGGTTGGTGATCAGCGTGGTCACCTGGTGGGCCGAAACGAGTGCCTGGATGTTCTTCGTCTCCGGCTCGCTGAACGCGCTCGGGCCGCGGTAGGTCTCGGACGTCAGGCTGCTGGACGCGCCCGGACCACCCCAGAAGCCGGAGTAGTTCCGGTTCGGGTCGACGCCGCGGGACCGGTTCGCCGACTGCGCGCACTGACCGGCGGTCGGAAGCTGGCCGTTGGTGATCCGGCAGTTCTTCCGCTTCATCTCGTAGCCCAGCGTGCGGCTCAGGTTGAACCCGTCGGGGTTCACCACCGGGACGAAGATCACCCGCGACTTGTCCAGGATGTTGGTGATCCGCGGGTCGACCCCGTCGTTCTTCAGCAGGTCGTAGGCGAACTCCATCGTCAGCTCACCCGACGGCCATTCCCGCGCATGGTGCAGCCCCATCATCAGGAACACGGGCTTCCCGCTGCTCGCATTCACGTCGCGGCTCACCTCGATACCGCGGACCGTGCGGTTCTCCAGCGAGGTGTTCCGCAGCGTGAACTGCTTGACCTTCGTCGGGTACTGCGACGCCAGCGCCGCCATGTCATTCGTGTAGTCGGCCAGTTGCCGGTACGCCGTGCGTCCGCTGGGCAACGTGGCTGCCACAGCCTTCTGGGCGGCTGCCTTCGCATAGGCGGCATCAGCTATCTCGCGTTCGCGGTCTGCGCCGACCAGGTCGTCCTCCAGCACGGACCAGGTGAAGCCGGCCAGCTGCAGCAGCCTGCGATCCTGGTTGCCGTAAGCAACGACGTCGACGTAGTCCCGGCCGGACGACTCGGCCAGGTCGAGGTCGAGGGTCTGCAGGCGCTTCTTGTCCACACTGGCCGGTGTCTTCACCCGGAGCAGCTGGATCAGTTCGGCCGACTCGTAGGCCTGCGCTTTGCGGTCGGGTGGCGCGGCGGCCTGGACCTGGCTGCCGGCACCGACGGCCAGTACGGCCGCGAGCGCGAGGGGGATCAAGCGGTTCCATCGGGCGGGATGGGACACAGTAACCTCCAGTAGTGAGGCGAGTGCGTTTTGTAACTGGAGGGTAAGGGCCGGGTTCGCCGCAAGGAAGCTGTTGTCTCAACTGATCGATAAAACATCCGAGCGAGGCGGTCAGGCAGTGGATGAGGAGAGTTTGCTCCTCAGCGGGGATGGATGGCGGAGAGTTGTTCCGCGAGCCCGCGGCGTACGGCCGGCAGGTACGAGGCCAGGCGCATCAGGACGTTCCGGGCCGGCCGGAGGGCGGCGGGGACGGTTGCCAGCTTGGTGAGTCGGTGGGCGAGCGCCACGACCTGCAGAGCCTCCGCGCGACTGGCGACGGCGTACTCGTCGAGCTTGTCCTCGCGACCTTCCTTCAGCGCCACCGACAACGCGTCGCCGAGATCGACCGCGTCACGAAGACCCAGGTTCATCCCCTGACCACCCGCGGGGCTGTGGGTGTGGGCGGCATCGCCGGCCAGCAGCACCTTTCCGTTGCGGTACCGATCGGCCACCCGCTCGTGGATGCGGAAGCGGGATCCCCAGATCACCTCGGTCACGCGAGCGGTCGTGCGCTGCGGCCCGCGGACATCGAGAAGCCGTTGCGCGTAAGCGATATCGAGCTGCTCCGGCGCCTGGTCGACCTCGGCCACCAGCCTGTACGAACCATCCGGCAGCGGAGCGACCACGAGCAGGCCGGCCGTCGAGAAGAACAGTTGCACCTCTTCCTGGGTCAGCCCGCGGTCGACCCGGACGTCGGCCAGGGAGAAGTTCAACTGCAGCGACTCGCCTGAGTACCCGAGGCCCGCGAGGTCGCGGATCGTGCTGTGCATGCCGTCGGCCGCGACGACGTACCGGGCGGAGATCACGTCACCGCTGTCGAGGGTGACCTCGGCACCAGTCGCGCTCTGGGTCACCGCGGTCGCGACGTACGGGCGGTGGACGCTGCCGCCGAGTTCCTCGAGGCGGTCGAGCAGGACCTGCTCGGTGACGTTCTGCGGGACCATCAGGGTGTACGGGTACTTGGTCGGCAACCGGTCGAAGCGGACCGGGATCAGCTCGCGGTCGCCGTCGCGGATGGTGAACTGCTCAGCCTGGATCCCCAGCGCCGCGAGACGGTCGGCCACGCCGATCCGCTCGAGCAACTCCAGGGTCCGCGCATGCACCACCGCGGCCCGCGAGGTGTTCGCCCCGGCGGCCTGCTTGTCCACCACGGTCACGTCGTGCCCGTGCCCAGCCAGCGACACGGCAACCGCCAGCCCCACCGGCCCAGCACCTACCACCAGTACGTCGGTCCGCTCCGGAATCCCAGTCATCGTCAGCTCCTCGTCCGGCTGGTCAACATCTGTTGGCCAACGTTTGTTGACATGACTGTAGCGAGCCGCATTTCCCATGTCAACGCTTGTTGACCTACTGTTGGCGGCATGACAGGAACAGCGCCCGAGGGCGGGGTCCGGCGGTCTGATGCGACCCGGGCCGGCATCCTCGCGGCAGCGCGGGAGCGGTTCGCCGCCGACGGGTACGAGCGGGCGACGATCCGGGCGATCGCAGCGGACGCCTCGATCGATCCGGCGATGGTGATGCGGTACTTCGGCAACAAGGAGAAGTTGTTCGCCGCGGCAGCCGAGTTCGACCTGCGGCTACCCGACCTGGCGGACCTGCCGCGGGACCGGATCGGCGCGGCGATGATCGAGCATTTCCTGAACCGCTGGGAGGGCGACGACACCCTGATGGCCTTACTCCGGGCCAGCGTCACCAACGAAGCGGCGGCCGACCGGATGCGTCAGCTCTTCCTGAGCCAACTCGGCCCGGCGATCGCCAAGATCACCGGCAACTCCCCGGACACTGCCGTCCGCGCCGGCCTGATCGCCACCCAGACCCTCGGCCTGGCCCTCTGCCGGTATGTGCTCGCTCTCGCACCTGTGGCGGACATGCCCCACGCCGCCGTGGTCAGCTGGCTAGGCCCCACCCTGCAGCACTACCTGACGTCGCCCAGCCCGACAGCGCCACCTGGGTCGTAGGTCAGGTCCGGGCTCTGCCTCGGCGGCGTTTGGAGTCCTGGAGGAAGATCCAGGCGACGGCCGCGCCGATGATGAAGCCGCCGAGGTGGCCTTCCCAGGAGATGTTCGGGACGATGAACGAGATCACCGCGGTGATCGCCACGTAGGCGAGGATCCAGGTGACATCCAGGCCTCGCGCCTTGCTGATCACCAGCAGCGCGCCGACCAGGCCCAGGACCGCGCCGGAAGCGCCGAGGGTGGCCCCGAACTGGTTGCCCAGCAACCAGACCGCGACACCGCCACCGAGGGCGGACAGCAGGTAGAGCAAGGCGAACCGCAGCCTGCCGAGCATCTGCTCCAACGGCGGGCCGACCTGGAAGAGCATGAAGAGGTTCGAGAAGATGTGGAAGATCTGGACGTGGGTGAAGGCCGACGTGAGCAGTCGCCACGGCTCGGTGTCCACCAGGGCCGGGACCAGGACCAGTTCGTTCACGACCCGGCTGCTGCCGGTACGCACGGCGATGAACACCAGGATGTTCAGACCGAGCATGGTCCAGGTGACGATCGGGGCGGTGCCCCGGGCGATGCCGCCCAGCGAGGTCCGGGTGCGCGGCACCGACCTCGCCCCGTCCGCGAAACAGGACGGGCACTGGAAGCCGACGGCCGCGTCGTTCATGCAGGACGGGCAGATCGGCCGGTCGCACCGTTGGCAACGGACGCCCGCGGGCCGGTCCGGATGCCGGTAGCAGACGGTCTCGGTCACGCCGTGGTCCTTCACAGTCAGGGGTTTCAGGATGGGGGAACTGTCAGTGGAGTCGTGAAGGCCGGCCGGCCGCAGGTGCGGTACGGCCGGCCCCCACGGTGGATCAGCTGCTCTTGCGCTCGATCTTGACGGCGTTGATCACGATCGGGTCGATCGGCCGGTCGCCCGACGCGGTCTTCGCGGTCGCGATCGCGTCCACGACCTTCTTCGACTCGTCGTCGGCGACCTCACCGAAGATGGTGTGCTTGCGGTTCAGGTGCGGCGTCGGGACCACGGTGACGAAGAACTGCGACCCGTTGGTGCCCTTGCCGAACTGGATGCCCGCGTTCGCCATCGCCAGCAGGTACGGGCGGTCGAACTGGAGCTCCGGGTGGATCTCGTCGTCGAAGCTGTAGCCCGGCGAGCCGGTGCCGGTTCCGAGCGGGCAGCCGCCCTGGATCATGAAGCCGTCGATCACCCGGTGGAAGCCGAGGCCGTCGTAGAAGCGCGCGGTGCTGGGCTCGCCCGTCTTCGGGTCGGTCCACTCCTTCGTTCCCTCGGCCAGGCCGACGAAGTTGGTCACCGTCTTCGGCGCGTGGTCGGGGAAAAGCCTGATGACGACGTCGCCCTTCGTCGTCTGCAGTGTTGCGAACAGTTCTTCGGCCACGGGGTTCACTCCTCATCGGTTACGGCTTACGGCTTCGATCCTGTCACGGGGGACCAAGACGGCCCAATCGAGGCGCCGGGGAGGCGGTCCTGCTCGGCCCGCGCCGTTTATCGGCTGGGTACGTCGTACGATGCAGACGAAGCCGGATTTGTCCAGAGCCGTACCAGCTCGTCCATACCGCCGATGGGCCAATGGAAGCCCGCGGGTCGCGGGCGCCACCGAGGAGGAACCGTGGTTTTAAGGAAGTCCAAGGGCCGGGTCGAGACCGCGAAGGATCGGGTCCGGCCGTACGCCGAATCGGCATCGCAGAAGGTCGGGCCGGTCGCCGGTCAGGTCCGGGACCACCTCGCACCGGCCATGGGCACCGCACGGGAGAAGGTGTCGCCGTATGCAGAGAAGGCCGTCGAGCGCGGTGCGACCATGGCCCACGCGGCTGCGGTGAAGGCCGGTCCGGTGATCGACGACGCCCTGAGCAAGGTCGGCCCGGCCACCGAGCACGCCGCTGAGAAGGCGCGCGAGCGGTTCAACGACGACGTGCTGCCGAAGGTGACCGCCGCCCTGGCGACCCTCGCGGCCGCCGCAGAGCCGGTGGTCGAGGAGACCTCGCGCCGGGGCAAGGCCACCAAGGCCGCGCTCAAGGGTGAGGTCGACGCCCCGAAGAAGAGCCACAAGCTGCGCAAGGTGGTGCTGTTCCTCGGCTTCGGCGCACTCGCCGCCGCCGCCGTGCGGAAGCTGCTCACCCCACCGGAGCCCGCGTGGCAGTCGACCCCGACCAGCGGCCGCGACTACAGTTCCGCACCCTCCGGTACTACGTCGCGCCCGGCCGCCGACAAGCCGGCCGGCACCGCGGCCGCGGGTTCGGCGACCACCGAGGCCAAGGACACGACGTCGGTGAACGGCAAGACCGACGCCAAGCCGGAGGACGAGGCTGTCGACGCGAAGACGGCGAAGACGTCGTCCAACGGGACCGCGAAGAAGGCGGCCACCAGTACCCGCAAGCCGGCCGGCCCGAACAGCACCAAGCCGACCGATTCCTGAACCAACCCGAACACCGCAACGGCGAAGGCCGCGAACCCTGCCAGGGTCCGCGGCCTTCGTCATACCGGGGTAGGTCAGCGGGTCAGTTCGCTGGGGGGCGGGTCGGACCTTGGGTCCAGGTCGCTGTTCTCGTCGGCCCAGAGGTTCTCGTCCGGCCCCAGGTCCTTGGCGTCAGCGTTGTCGTCGTCGGCCGAGGTGCGGTCGGGGCGGGTGATGGTGACGCGGCCCGCCGACAGCAACTGGGTCGCGTACCGGTGGGTGATGCAGGGATAGGTCCCGCCACAGTGCCGGCAGACGGCATCGTTGCGGTGCAGCCAGGGGAGCACACCGAACCGCTTGATCCAGGTCAGCGGCTCACGGTCGGGGGCGTGCAGTCGCATCGCCGATCGGGCCGCACTCTGGATCTCCGGCGCGGACCATTCCTCCGCGCTCTTGTCCATCAGTTCACTCAGGTCGGGATTGGGCGAACCGGACGAGGACTGGGTCATCTGTTTCGTCTCCGGGCAGGGGGCGGGCGGTGACAGGCGGAACTGCTGGCCGCTTGGCCGGCGCGGGGGGATCACCAGAGCGACCGTGGTGGAACGAGCGTTTGAAGTGTGTCAATGCGATTGCTCACGGCGACATTAGCGCCTGCCCGGCGCATGCCCGCCGACCGGGGTCGGCAAGCCCGAAGTACTGCCCTTTCGGCCCGTGAAAGGGCTTGCCGTCAGCCCCAGAGGGTCTCGAACGAGACCCGCGCCTCCAACTCGAGGAGATGGCGTTTGCGGGGGATGCCGCCGCCGAAACCGACCATCTTGCCGCCGGCCCCGACCACCCGGTGGCAGGGCACGATCACCGGGATCGGATTGTGGTTACACGCCACCCCGACCGCCCGGGCGGCCCCTGGGTCGCCGACCGCCTTCGCCACGTCGCCATAGGTCTGCATCTCCCCGTACGGGATCCGCTGCAACTGGCCCCACACCGCGCGCTCGAACTCGGACCCGCCGCGGACCGACAGCGGCAGGTCGAACTCGGTCAGCTCACCGGCGAAGTACGCCTTCAACTGCTCCTGCGCCGCGGCCAGCAGTCCGCCGGGCGGCACCGCGTCCGGCTCGACCGGTGGGTCGAGGTCGACGGCCCCGAACCGCACGCAACAAAGACCGTCGTCGTCCACAGCCAGGGACAGGTCACCGATGGGCGAATCGATCACAGACCAGCGCATCTGCTCATTCTCGCCCTCGGCACCGACAGTTTCAGGGCCACCCGGGCACGGCCACGGGGGTACGGAAGCGGCAGAATATGACCTGACCACCGGCGTCGGTCGTCGACACTCGGCAACGGTGGCAACACAATGTTCTCGCCCGATCACACCGTGTTGTGCTATCTCTGGCTCTTTGTGCAGTCCGGTCGCTCAACCCTGGCACCGGGCCCGGCGACGAGGGGGTGTCCGTGACCGGTCCTGCCGAACCCCCTCCGCTGCGGTTCCCGTCGTACGAGCCGCACGCCGCCGATCCACCGGCGAGCGACCGGACCTCGCGGGTGACCGGGCCGCCGGTGAACGAAGTACCAGGGCCATCCGCGGCAGATGCCGGAGGCAACGGGCTGAAGCGGACGCCCGGCGGCGCGCACCGGATGCCGAGCCGGCCGCCTGAGCCGCCGACGGATCGGTGGTTCAGCTCCGAGCGGGGGATGGGGCTGGCGGCATCCATCCTGATCGGTGCGGTCACGGTGCTGAGCTGGGCGACCGCCTGGTCGGACTGGAACTCGTACCGGACGCTCCGGCTCTACGACAACGACCCTGACAAGCTCGACCAGGCCGATCTGATCTCGGGTTCGCTCGGCATGGTCGCGGCGCTCGCGCTGTTCGCAGCCGCGGCGGTGTTCGTCGTCTGGCTCTGGCGGGTCCGGTGGAACGCGGAGATGTTCTGCCGCGGCGAGCACCGGTTCACCCGCGGCTGGGTGCTCGGCAGCTGGATCTGCCCGGTGGTGAACCTCTGGTACCCGAAGTGGGTGGTCGACGACATCGTCGCGGCCAGCGACCCCCGGACGCCGCCGCAGACCGCCACCCTGCGGAGCATTCCCGGCACTCGGCTGGTCTGGGCCTGGTGGCTCACCTGGACCGTCGGCCTGGTGCTCGACAACGTCGCCCAGCGCAGCGTCCTGGACGGTGCGCCGGAGATCGGCGAGCTCCGCCAGAACGCGGTGATGTCCAGCATCTCGGCAGCCAGTACGACGGCCGCGGCCGTCCTCGCGGTGCTCCTGATCCAGCGGGTGAACGAGCTCCAGGCCCAGCGGCAATGGGTTCCCTGGTGGGCCACCGGCGACTCGAACCCGCCGTACAAACCACTTGCCCCGTAAACCAAACCGTCACGGACCGTCGACTGCCTCGTTACAAGTGGTGATGGGCGTAAGAAAAGAACGCGTTAAGTCGATACCCTCCGTGCTGGGACTGACTCCACACGGGTACTTACTTCGTGGTATCAATGTGGCTCGGTCACGCGGGGGCAGGATTCGACCGAAACGCCGAACAGACGGAGTTCCAGCAACGCGAGGGACGCAAGACGTGAGCCACCCGCAACCAGCCGTCCTGTCTGCAGTAGAAGACAACGACACTTGGCAGCCGCATGCGGCTGAGGAGTTTCAGCAAGTCGGTACCGTCGGCAAGATCGCCATCGGTCTGCTCGGTGCCTCCACGCTCACGCATCTCATCTCGACCTGGTCGGACTGGAACACGTACGGCGTCGTGAACCAGTACCTCGGCGGCGGCCTCAACGTCGACGACGCGGACCTGAACCGCGCCGACGCGATCGCCAAGGTCACCGCGATCCCGAACGTCATCATCTCCGTCGCCGCCGCCGTGGTCTTCGTGATCTGGCTCTGGCGGTCCCGGGTCAACTCCGAGGTGTTCTGCCAGGCCGACCACCGCCGAAGTCACGGCTGGGTGCTGGCCAGCTGGTTCTGCCCAGGCCCGAACCTCTGGTATCCCAAGCAGATCGTGGACGACGTCTGGCTCGCCAGCGATCCGAAGACGCCGGTCTACATCGACGACCTGCGCCGGCTCAGGAAGCCCCTCCTCATCAAGGTGTGGTGGTGCGCCTGGGTCGGCGCACTCGTGTTCGACGTGGTGATCCGCCGCTTCCTGATGTGGATGGAGGCGACCGTCGGCTCGCTGCGCGGGATCGCCCTGGCCGGTACCGCGTCGCTGATCCTGACCGCCGCCGCCGCGGTCGGCGCGACGCTGGTGATCCGCCGGATCAACGCGATGCAGACCGAGCGCGAGTGGATCCCGTGGTGGGACCAGCGCGAGCCGAAGCTCACCGCGGTCCCGACCTACGAGGTCACCAGGGTTCCCACGTACGCCGAGGAGGATACCTCCGAGCAGGTCGCGATCGCCGAGCCGATCGCGGCTCCGGCCCGGCGGCTGGAGCTTCAGCCGGCGATGGCCGGCGGTGGCACCGAGGAGGCGCCGCAGTGGAGCCCGTTCGCCGAGGTCGTGGAGACCTGGCAGGACAGCGGACCCGAGACGCAACAGTTCAACCCGGCCGAGACCTGGCGGGACGAGCCCGGCCCGGTCGAGGAGGCCACGCCGTCGTACCAGCAGACGGCCTCCGGCCTGGAGACGCCGACCTGGTCGACGCCGTCGAGCCCGTTCACCCCGGCCGCCGACGACCTGCTGTCCGCGCCGCTGCCGAGCTGGCAGGCCGAGACCGTCGCACCGCCGTCGCTGTCGGTGGTCCAGCCGGACCCGTACTCGTACCAGCCGGCCGCCTACGAGCCGTCGTCCTACCAGCCGGCCGAGCCGGAGCCCAGTACGTCCTGGACCTCGACCTACTCCGAGGCGTCCTCATATGACACCTCCTCGGACTACCTGACGTCGTCGGAGCCGATCCCCGCACCCGAGCCGGAGCCCGCACCCGTTGCGCGCGCCGGTCGCCGGGCCGCTCGGGTTGCGGTCGACAGCCCGTCGACGATCCAGGCCGAGGCAGAGTCGGCCTCGAGCTACTACGAGTCGGCGCCGGTGTCCGACCCGGCCGACTACCTGACTCCGTCGAAGCCGCTGCCGCCCGTTCCGTCGTACGGGCCGGAGCCTTCGTACACCCCGGAGCCTTCGTACACCCCGGAGCCCGCTTACAGGCCGGAGCCGGCTCACACCCCGGAGTACAGCGCGGAGCCCACCTACGCGCCGGAGCCCACCTACGCACCCGAGCCGACGTACGCCGCGTACGAGGCCCCGGCGGCGTCCCCGAACTACGAGACCTCGTACACCTCGGACTACAGCTCGTCGTACTCGTCGGAGCCGACGACGTACAGCGCTGACTCGTACGGGTCGTCCTACACCCCGGAGCCGACCTACGAGTCGTACAGCTCCTCCTACGACTCGTCGTCGTACCAGCCGAGCTCGTACAGCGCTCCGACGGACTACAGCAGCGAGAGCTACGAGGCGACGTCGTACAGCCCGAACTACACGCCCGAGCCGTACACCAGCGACTACAGCGCCCCGACGGACTACAGCAGCAGCTACACCGAGCCGGTTACGCCGCCTGTCACCGAGTACCAGTCGCCGTACTCGTACGAGCCCGCCGAGCCGCCGGCCCCCGCGCAGCCCGAGCCCGAGCCGGAGACGACCACCACTGCCCCGCGCACCCACCCGCGCCGTCGCTGGGTCTGACCCGCCAACGCTTTGACCAACCTCGCCTTCTCCACCCTGGGCTGCTCCGGCGCCCCACTCGAGGCTGTGCTCGAGCTCGCCCGGAGCAACGACATCTCGGGCCTCGAACTGCGCACGGCGGATGACGAGTTCACCCATATCGGCCTCAGCACCACGCAGCGACGTGAACTGAAGAACCGCATCGACGACGCCGGTCTCGAGATCCTCGCGATCAACAGCTACGTCCAGCTCTGCGGTGTCGAGGAGCAACCACTCGACCAGCACCTCGACCTCGCCGCCGACCTCGGAGCCCGCGGCGTCCGCGTCTTCATGCGAGACGATTCCAGTACTGACAACGCCGGTACCGCGAACTCGCCGACAGCCGGGGAGTTCCGGGCGATGGACCGGATCACCCGGGCCCCCAAGGACGTGCACATCCTGCTGGAGACCCACGACTCACATTCCGCCGGTGCCCGGATGGCCGCGTTCTGCCGTTTCCTGGACCGGGACATCCTCGACCACAACGCCAAGGTGATCTGGGACAGCGCCCATACCTGGAGCCACGGCGAAACCCCGGCCGAGTCCCTCGAACTCCTCAAACCCTGGATCGATTTCCTCCAGATCAAGGACAGCGACTCCACCCAGAACTACAAGCCGGTCGCGATCGGCACCGGCGACTACCCGATCGCCCAACTCCTGCAGGCGATCCAAGGCACCGACTACTGGCTCTCCCTCGAGTGGGAACTGAAGTGGCACCCCCACCTCCCACCCCTCGCCGAAGCCCTCCCCGCCACCCGCACCTGGATCGGCGTCTAAGCGGCCTGGGTGGTGGAGTGAATGGTGCGATGGGGAGCAAAGTCTTCCTCATCGTGGTCGGTCGGTTCGCCGGCCAGATGCCAGCTCCAACTGATGGTCGGCGTGATCCGCAGATAGGTGCCGGGACCGAACTGCCCAGAACGGTCGATCACCTCAGCAGTCCCGTAGACCCTCAGGAACCGAGGGGACCACGGATCCATGGAGACCAGGTCGTCGATCACCAGCGCGATCTCCTGGTGACCGGCCCCCACGTTCAGCACCTTGCGGGTCCGCGCCGGATGGATGCCGCCACCGATGTAGAAGTACGTTCCGTCGTACTCGAAGCCGACCGGTACGACGTCCGGCTGACCGTCGGGACCGACCGTGGCGATCCGGCCCAGGGGTTGCGATTCCAGGTAGGCGAGCTCTTCGGCGGTGAAGGACATCGGGACTCCTCAGCGAGTAAGGTACAACGGTCGTTGTAAATTGGTACAACGACCGTTGTACCGCAAGGAGGGTGAGTGGACAAGCGGAGTGCGATCCTGCGGGGCGCGTTGACGGTCTTCGCGCGCGACGGGTACGCCCGGGCGAGCATCGACGTGATCGCCGCCGAAGCCGCTGTCTCCACGCGCACGATCTACAACCACTTCCAGGACAAGGCCGGCCTGTTCGGCGCGGTGATCCAGGAAAGCGCCACCCGGGTCGCCGCCGCCCAGCTCGAGATCGTCGACCGGCATCTGCGCAAGATCACCGACCTCGAAGCGGACCTGATCGAGTTCGGGATCGCCTGGCGCGCACCGATGCCGGATTACGCCGAGCACTCGGCGCTGGTCCGGCAGGTCAACGCCGAAGCCGGGCACATCCCCGCGGAGGCGATCGAGGCGTGGCAGCAGGCCGGACCACTCGCTGTCCGCCGCGCGCTCGCGGATCGCCTGGCCGCGTTCTCCACCGATGGCCTGCTGACGGTGGACGATCCACTGCGGGCCGCGCTGCATTTCTCGTTACTCATCAGCGGCACGAACCCGTCGTACCGAGGAGGACCTGTGGAAGACCTGACCGAGACTGTGACCAGCGGCGTGCGCGCCTTTCTGCACGGATACGGCCGCTGATGCGGTACCGGTTGTTCGGCCGGACCGGGTTGCGGGTGTCCGAGTTGTTCCTCGGCGCGATGCGGTTCGGTTCCGTCGAGCAGGCCCGCCCGATCATCGACCTGTACGCCGAAGCCGGTGGCAACATGATCGACACGGCCGACGCGTACGGCGATAGCGAGGACATCATCGGCGAGGTGCTCGCGGGACGCCGGGACCGGTTCGTGCTCGCGTCGAAGTACACGTTGCCCCGCGACAGTTCCGACCTGAACACGGGCGGCAACCACCGGAAGAACCTCAGGCTCGCCCTGGAGTCCAGCCTCCGCCGGCTGGGGACCGACTACCTCGACGTCTACTGGGTGCACTGCTGGGACCGGCACACCCCGATCGAGGAGACCGTGCGCGCCCTCGACGACGCAGTACGGGCCGGCAAGATCCTGTACGCCGGGATCTCCGACGCGCCGGCGTGGATCGTGTCGCGGGCGAACACCCTCGCCGAGTGGCGCGACTGGACGCCGTTCGCCGGACTGCAAGTGCCGTACAACCTGCTCCAGCGCGACATCGAGCGCGAACTCCTGCCGATGGCCGAGGCATTCGGCATGACGGTGGCGGCGTGGGCCCCACTCGCCCACGGGAAGTTGGCTCGGCCTGACTCTGATGATCACCCGGTACTGGCCGCGGTACAGGAAGTCGCCAAGGAGCTCGGGGGGACGCCGGCCCAGGTTGCGCTGGCCTGGACCCGCGCGCATTCACGAGCGATTCACCCACTCGTCGGCGCGAGCTCGACCGAGCAGCTCGCGGACAATCTCGCGGCGATCGACCTCGTCCTGCCGGCGGAATCCGTTCAGCGACTGGAGTCCGCCACCGCTTTCCAGCTCGGCTTTCCCGGTGATTTCATCCCGCCGGATCTGTTCGCACCCGATCTCGTGGACGGCCGTTGAAATCGAAATCAATTCGGCCTAGGCCACAATTCTGATTCGGTCTGGGCACGGCGCATGACGTCGGACACCACTCACTCGTCTAACCGTATGAAGTCCCGACGGGGGACCTCTTCGCAGGTAAGGACAGTCGTGATGAGTAGAAGTTGGTGGGCCAGATGAGCCCGCGGGCGGTGGAGAAACGAGCGCGACCGGGGAACGAAAGCGGTCCGGCGGCCGTCGGACCTCCGGCAGACCTCGCGGCGGTTGGTGGTGTGGAGGATCCTGGTGTCACGGCCTCCGACCGCCACGAGGCCGACGCACCGCCATCCTCGGAAGTGGAGACCTCATGATCGGATTCATCGTCGCCGGACTCATCATCGGAGCCCTGGCACGACTCTTCAAGCCGGGTAAACAGAACCTCGGCATCATCGCCACCCTGCTGCTCGGTCTGGCCGGCTCGGTCATCGGCGGCCTGGTCGCGAACCTGCTCGGCACCGGCGGCATCTTCGAGCTCAACGTGCTCGGCTTCGTCGTCGCGGTGATCGCCTCGGTCCTGCTCGTCGGCACCGCCGAGCAGCTGTCCGCCAAGCGCAGCATCAGCAAGTAGCGAGTAGCTGAACGGGTCCCCCGGGACCCGTTCAGCTCCGCAGCATCAGACAGGTGTCGCCGAACTCGTGCCAGAGGTAGCCGCGTTCGAGGGCGGCGTCGTACGCGTGTTGCACAGCGTTGCCCCCGACAACGGACTCGAGCAGCAGAAGGTGTGACGCGTCGGGCGCATGCATGCCGGTGATCAGGCCGTCCACTACCGCGGCGGGTCGCTCCGGGCCGAGTACTAGGTCCGTCCAACCGGCCGAAGCAGCCACGGATCCGTCAGGCCGAGCAGCTGTCTCGATGGCTCGTACTGCGGTGGTGCCGACCGCGATGACCCTTCCACCATTGGCTTTCACCCAGTTCACCAGCCGCGCAGTGTGCTCCTGTACTGCGTATCGCTCGGGCAGAGGTGGTTCGTGGGTCTCCAACGAGGAGACGCCACAGTGCAGCAGGATCGGCGCGATCAGCACGCCTGCGGCAGCAAGGTGGCTCACCAGTTCGAAGCTGAACGGCCTGCCTGCGCTAGGCATCTCAGCCGACCCCGGCTGATTCGCGAACACCGTCTGGTAGAGCGCAAGCGGCCAACGCTGACCCACGTACTTGTAGGAGATTGGCCTCCCGTTGCGGCGTAGGTAGCCGACTACATCCGGGGTAGGCGGCTGCGCTATCCACAGCCGGGTCAGGCCGGGCTGGTACGGCGCAACGAGGGTCAGCACGCCCTCTGGCAGTTCCACCTGATCGCCCACAGCACCACCGAACATGGGCGAACCGTTACTCCGCAGCTCGACCACCCAGTTGCCGTCGTCCAGCTCTGTGGAGAAGTGCACTGTGCCCAATACCTTCCCCGCCCCACCGCCCCAGTCGCCTGGCGCTACACCGGAACCCGTGATCCAGGAGCCGTCGACCGCGGCCGGCAAGGTGGCCGAGGTGTTCACCAGGAGCAGATCGCCCGGTCGGAGGTGTTCGCCGATCCGGTCGAACCGGGTGTGCGTGACGGCCGACCCCTCCGCGACCAACAGCTTCACCTGATCCCTGGCCAGCCCGCGAGCTTCCGGCGGTTCGACCGCGTTCAGCTCGTCGGGCAGGGTGAACCTGGTCTGTGGATGAACTCTCACGAAGCCACCGCCTGGGCGAACTCGGCCGCGCGGTACCGGCCACTGGCAGGCCTGCTGTCCAGCAACCGTAGGAAGGCCGGTACGACGACGGCGGGCTGCGGCCGGTCCGAGATGTCCTCGCCAGGGAAGGCCGCCTGGTGCATCGCAGTTCGCAGGTCGCCGGGGTCGACGGCGTATACAGCCAGCTCGGGGTGTTCCGCCGCGAGTACTGCGCTCGCGTGGTCGAGCGCTGCCTTGGCCGAGCCGTAGCCGCCCCAGCCTTCGTAGGCCTCGACCGCGGCGTCCGAGCTGATGTTGAGCACAATTCCGGCAGCGGCTGTCAGTTCGGGGAGGAATGCCTGGGTCAACGCGATCGGAGCGATCACATCCACCTCGTAGACGCGACGGAGCTCCTCCAGGTCAGCCGCTCCTAGTCGCTGCAGCGGGCTCGGGCCGAGGTAGCTAGCGTTGTTCACCAGCAGGTCGAGCCGGCCGAGTTCACCGACGGCGTCGACCAGGTCGGCGCGGTGTTCGGGATCGGTGATGTCGCCCGCGACCGGGACGACATCGGTCTGGCCGGCGAGTGCGTCGGCCGCATTCTTCAGCGCTTCCGCGCCGCGAGCGTTGATCACCAGTGCCCAGCCGCGCTCGGCCAGACCATGCGCGAGCGCCAGTCCGAGTCCGGCGGAGGCACCGGTGATCAGGGCGACAGGACGGGTCAGAGAGTCAGGAGTCATGCCCGCTACTCTCATACTTCAAGCGAGCTTGAGGTCAACCCCCCGGTCGCGGGATTCTGCTGAGCGAGGAACGGCCGGCCAGGGCAGTGGCCGGCCGCTCCGGTCAGTGCATCAGGAGCTGTAGACCTCGTACTCCGACAACTGGCCCGCCGGCCAACCGGTGTTGCCGGTGAAGGTCAGACGGACGTACCGCGTGCTCACAGCGGACGGCAGCGTGATCGTGGCCGTGTTCCCCGATGCCGCATCGAAGCTGCGACCCGCGGCCGCGGCCAGCTGGCTGTACGACGACCCGTTGGTGCTGCCCAGTACTGCGATGGTCTGGGTCCGGGCGCCCCAGGCAGAGTTCGGTGGAAGCTTCAGCACCAGACGCTTGACGCTCTGGTTGCTCCCGAGGTCGACCGTGAGCGACTGAGGCCACGAGTTGTTCGTGCTTTCCCAATAGCTGTTGGCGTTTCCGTCCACGGTGTTGCCGGCCACGTAGGTCTGCACAGAGCTGGTCGCCGTGACCGACCGGCCCGCCGCAAG